>JAEYTV010000329.1 GCA_023433855.1 Pseudomonadota bacterium
TGCCTGGCGTGGCGAGGGGCTGCACGGGGGCGAATGGGGACTTGGTGATCTTCTCTACCGGCTTGCCGAAATTCCAGGCCTGGTCCGGCTGCGTTACACAACCAGCCATCCCCGTGACATGGATGACAGGCTGATCGAAGCGCATCGCGATCTCCGCGCGCTGATGCCCTATCTGCACCTGCCGGTGCAAGCCGGGTCCGATCGCATCCTGAAGGCCATGAACCGTCGCCACACGGCGGCCGAGTATCTGCGGCTCATTGAACGTATTCGCGGCGCGCGTCCCGATATCGCCATCTCGGGCGATTTCATCGTCGGTTTCCCGGGCGAGACGGAGAGCGACTTCGAGGAGACGCTTCGCCTTGTCGAGTCCGTAAATTATGCGCAGGCCTTCTCCTTCAAATATTCCACCCGTCCGGGCACGCCTGGGGCGGACCTGCCCGATCAGGTGCCGGAAGCTGCCAAATCGGAACGACTGGAAAGATTGCAGTCGCTCCTCTTGAAACAGCAGGCCGACTTCGCCAAATCCTGCATAGGAAAGGTCATCGACATCCTGCTTGAAAAGCCGGGCCGCAATGAAGGCCAGGTGATCGGCCGATCGCCGTGGCTGCAATCGGTGAATGTTGATGCAAAACGATCAAAAATCGGTGACATTATCCCAGTACGAATCATTTCAGCCGGCCCGAACAGCTTGTTCTCGGTGTCAGTAGGAGGAGAGATGGTTCCTGAACCCATAGGGAGCGAGTCTGCTTGAACGGACGTGAACTGGTTTCTTCTCCTGCGCGACAATCCCGATCCGCCGGGACCGACGTCAACCACTTCGTCCTCACGTTCGAGAACAACAGGTTTGCCAGCGAACTCTTCGGTCAGTTCGACCAGAACCTGAAGCTGCTCGAGGAGCGGCTCAACATCGACGCGCGTGCTCGGGGAAATTCCGTCGCGATCTCCGGCGATGTCACCGCGACCAATCAAGCTCGTCGTGCGCTCGACTTCCTCTACGATCGCCTTCAGAAGGGAAGCTCCGTCGAAACCTCGGACGTTGAAGGGGCAATCCGCATGGCGCAGGCAGCGGACGATCAGCTCAGCCTGCCCACTTTGGAGCGTAAGGCGAAGTTGTCGATGGCGCAGATTTCAACCCGCAAGAAAACCGTCCAGGCCCGCACGCCAGCCCAGGACGCCTATATGCGCGCACTGGAAAGGTCGGAGCTGGTTTTCGGTGTCGGGCCGGCAGGTACCGGCAAGACTTATCTAGCCGTCGCTCACGCAGCACAGCTTCTGGAACGTGGGGCGGTGGACCGCATCATTCTTTCGCGACCCGCCGTGGAAGCGGGTGAGCGGCTTGGCTTCCTGCCTGGCGATATGAAGGAAAAGGTCGATCCCTATCTTCGCCCGCTTTACGACGCTCTTTACGACATGATCCCCGGCGACAAGGTGGAACGTGCGATCGCCGCCGGAGTCATTGAAATCGCGCCGCTCGCCTTCATGCGTGGTCGTACTCTGGCGAATGCCGCCGTCATTCTTGACGAAGCTCAGAACACGACCTCGATGCAGATGAAGATGTTCTTGACGCGCCTTGGCGAGAACGCTCGAATGATCGTCACTGGGGATCCAAGCCAGGTTGA
Organism: Pseudomonadota bacterium; assembly: GCA_023433855.1. Taxonomy (GTDB): domain Bacteria; phylum Pseudomonadota; class Alphaproteobacteria; order Rhizobiales; family Rhizobiaceae; genus Neorhizobium. The sequence continues at coordinate 1,620 of JAEYTV010000329.1, forward strand.
TTTGCCGCGTGGGGTGAAGTCGGGGCTGGTCGAGGCCCTGCAGGTTCTGCGCGGCGTCGAAGGCATTACCGTCGTGCGCTTCAAGGATAGTGATGTCGTCCGCCACCCGCTGGTTGGCCGGATCGTCAGGGCTTATGATGCCCAGTATGCTGTCCACGAGGAAATCGAGGACGCTGATCGCTAGACGCGGGTAGCCATCACCTCATGTCGAAACTTGATATACAGATCAGCGTGGAAGATCAGGGTTGGCCAGACGAGCCGACCCTGCTGGCATTGAGCGGGAGGGTGCTTGCTGGTGCCGCGGACTTCCTCGCGGAACACGAAAAGCAACCATTCCCGGAGATCCCGCCGGAGCTTTCGCTTGTCTTCACCGATGACGCTTCCATCCGGCAGATCAATGCCGAGTGGCGTAGAAAGGACCAGCCGACCAACGTCCTCTCCTTTCCCGCTTTCCCTCTGAAGCCCGGAAACATGCCGGGTCCGATGCTCGGCGACATCGTGGTCGCGCGTGAGACCTTGGAGCGTGAAGCTGTTGAACTGGGCAAGAGTTTCGATGATCATCTCACCCATCTGCTTGTCCACGGTTTTCTCCATCTGTTCGGCTACGACCACCTTGAGGCGGCCGAAGCTGAGAGGATGGAAGCGCTGGAGACTCGCATTTTGGCTTCTCTAGGCCTATCTGACCCCTATACGGGGTACGACCCCATGGTATAGTTTGGAACAATGAACGACTTTTCGACCAATCCGGCCCGCGAGGGCAACGACGCCGACTCCAACTCATCGGACGATGGCAGTAGTCCGTCTAGAAGAGAAACACCCGTCAGACACCATTCCTTCTGGGCACGCGCCCTAAGGCTGCTGAGGCCGTCGCAGGGCGAGAAACTGCGTGAAGATCTCGCCGACGCACTGATGACGGATGCCAATGTCAGCACGGCATTTTCGCCCGAAGAAAGAGCGATGCTCCATAACATCCTGCGCTTTCGCGAGGTTCGGGTCGAAGACCTGATGGTGCCCCGGGCTGATATCGAGGCCGTGGACATGAACATGACGATCGGCGAGTTGATGATCCACTTCGAGGAAACTGGCCGTTCTCGCATGCCCGTCTACTGCGACACCTTGGACGATCCGCGGGGCATGGTTCATATCCGTGACCTGTTGTCGTTTCTGGCAAAGCAAGCGCGCAACAAGCGCCGTACGAGGACACGCGCCACAGCTTCATCTCAGCCGATGCCTCTTGCCGCCGACAAGCCGGAGAAAGCGGAAAAAGTGGTGCGTACGCCGCGCTTGGCGTTTGATCTCGGCCGTGTCGATCTCGACCAGACGGTGGCCGAGGCAGGGCTGATCCGCAAGATTCTCTTCGTTCCGCCCTCGATGCTCGCGTCCGAACTGCTGCAAAGCATGCAGGCGGCGCGCACCCAGCTGGCGCTGGTGATCGACGAATACGGCGGCACGGACGGACTGGTGACCCACGAGGACATCGTTGAGATGGTGATCGGCGACGTAGAGGACGAGCACGACAACGACGAGGTCATGTTCTCCCGCACAAGCGAAGACATCTTCGTGGCAGACGCACGCATCGAATTGGAAGAGATAGCCAAGGCGATAGGCGGGGATTTCGATGTCCGCGACCGTCTGGAAGATGTGGACACTCTCGGCGGACTGATCTTCTCGGCCCTTGGAAGGATTCCCGTTCGCGGCGAGGTGGTACAGGCGGTTCCCGGCTTCGAGTTCCAGATTCTCGATGCCGATCCCCGCCGTATCAAGCGCGTCCGGATCATCCGCAAACGAGCGTTGGCGCGCCGGCGCCACAAGGGCGAGGGTGAGGGGCTGATCACAGAGAAGGCGCCGCTGACGATGCTGCCGCCGCCACCGGATCCGGACCGGCCGCAGCAACAGGCCTGATAGGCCTGACGTGCTCGCCTCCTGCTCCCAGGACAACTGAAGCCTTTTCTGGAACACTGCCACCGCTGATTCGGGGGGAGAAGGGTAATCGCATGGAGCGGCTGGCTGGCAAAATCATGCTGGCGTGGGGTTTTCCCCGCCTGATCATCGCCTTTCTCGCGGGCGCGATCGGTGCGCTGGCTCTTCCGCCCTTCGGCTTCTTCGCGGCATTGTTCGTGTCATTTACGCTTCTCGTCTGGCTGATCGACGGATCAACCGGACATCCGGATGGTCGCGCGCTGGCGCCGTTGCGCTCAGCCTTCTGGATCGGCTGGGCGTTTGGCTTCGGTTATTTCGTTGCAGGCCTTTGGTGGTTGGGCAATGCGCTGTTGGTGGAGGCGGACGAATTCGCATGGGCGCTGCCGCTCGCGGTGCTCGGACTTCCCGCCTGCCTGGCCCTGTTTTACGGACTGGCCACTGCGTTGGCGCGGGCCCTATGGTCGGATGGCTGGGGCCGCATCGCCTCGCTCGCATGTGCCTTCGGCTTGGCCGAGTATCTCCGCAGTTTCGTTGCAACGGGTTTCCCCTGGAACGCGGTCGGTTATGGCGCGATGCCATTTCCGCTGATGATGCAGTCAGCCGCCGTGCTCGGGGTGAATGGCGTCAGCGTACTCGCTGTGTTCGTCTTCTCTGCCCCGGCCCTTCTCGCAACCCGCAAGGGCGTCTGGCCTGGTCTTGCATTGGCGGCATTGCTGTTCTGTGCACATCTCGGCTTTGGTGCCTACCGGCTTCAGATGATCGCCGACGCCCCTGCTGCCACGGACGAGCAGGCCCTGATGGTCCGTGTCGTTCAGCCTCTGATCGATCAGGCGCTGAAACTGGAGAATACCGACAGGGTAGCCATATTCGAGGAGCACCTAAAACTCTCCGCGCTTCCGCCGCAACAAGGCGGCCGCAGACCGGATGTGATCGTCTGGCCGGAGACCTCGGTCCCATTCATTCTCACCCAGAATCCGGACGCGCTGGTGCGCATCGCCGAGATCCTCCAGGACGGACAGGTTCTGGTTACCGGTGCGGTCCGCTCCGAAGACGCAGCCCCCGGTCACCCGCCGCGCTTCTACAACTCGATCTACGTCATCGACAGCGAAGGGCAGATCGTCTCGGCTTCGGACAAGGTTCATCTTGTCCCTTTCGGAGAGTATGTTCCCTACGAAGACATACTGGATAGACTGGGAATTTCCGACGCCATCGCGATGCCGGGGAGCTTCACGCCGGCTACGACCCGCGCGATGCTCACTCTGCCGGGTGGCAGGACCCTTTATCCGCTGATCTGCTACGAGGCGATCTTTCCGCAGGAGGTCAGCGAGGATGTTGAACGAGCCGAGGCGCTGCTCAACGTAACCAACGACGGCTGGTTTGGGGCGACGCCCGGACCTTACCAGCACTTTCAGCAGGCGCGGATCCGGGCGGTCGAAAACGGCTTGCCTCTGATCCGGGCGGCAAACACGGGCATCTCGGCGGTTGTCGATCCGTCTGGCGATCTGGTCGCTGGCCTTGGCTACGACGAGAAAGGCGCGTTCGACGCTACGGTCACCCGGCGCGAGCTGCCCGGATGGGATGCCGACGCACGCCGCCTTTACTTCTGGTTGTCCATGGCGGCCATGTTCGGCATTGCGGCAATCTCGCGCATGGGTTTTAATTTGCGGAAGAATTGACCGAAAACCCCTAAAAATGCATAGTAGTTTTGCGCCTTTTTTGTTCCCGGGCCATATGCCTTGCACGTTGAAGCCGTTGTGACCAATCGCAACGGATATCTACTTGCAGGCGGGGGTACGAAGCGTACAGTTAGACAAACCGCGTCAGGACGTCACTATGATGGAAAACAAGAAGAAGCCGAACCCGATTGATATCCACGTGGGTAGCCGGATTCGGCTTCGCCGGACCATGCTGGGCATGAGCCAGGAGAAGCTGGGGGAAAGCCTCGGGATCACCTTTCAGCAGATCCAGAAATACGAGAAGGGGACCAATCGCGTCGGAGCGAGCCGGCTGCAGAATATCTCCAGCATTCTCAACGTACCCGTTTCTTTCTTCTTCGAGGATGCTCCGGGCGAAGCGCCGGCGGGATCGGGCGGTTTGGCAGAAGCCTCCAGCTCCAACTATGTGGTTGATTTTCTTTCTTCCTCCGAAGGTTTGCAGCTCAACCGGGCATTTGTGAAGATCTCCGATCCGAAGGTGCGCCGCCGCGTTGTCGATCTCGTCAAGGCCCTCGCGGCAGACGCTGACGCCGAATAGGGGATGGAAGATCAACAGAACGAAGCGGCCAACGGCCGCTTTTTTTGTGCTCTTTTCCTTGGGAGGGGCGGTGAGCTGTTGAGCTTGTAGATATAAAGATATATTTATATGGTTGTGCGCTTGTTTTTCGCGATGGAAATCACTACACAAGCTCGTTCGTTTCTTTGAGGGGAATCCCGAAATGCGCCCAAGTTATCTGTTCACCAGTGAGTCTGTTGCCGAAGGCCATCCGGACAAGGTTTGCGACCGGATCTCCGACGAGATCGTCGACCTTGTGTATCGCGAAGCTGCGAAGACCGGGGTCGATCCTTGGACGGTCCGCATCGCTTGCGAGACGCTTGCCACCACTAACCGCGTCGTTATCGCCGGCGAAGTGCGCCTGCCTCCCAGCTTGATGAAGAAAGACAAAGACGGCAACGACGTCATCAATCCCTCGAAGTTCAAGGCAGCGGCTCGTCGCGCAATCCGGGATATCGGGTACGAGCAGGATGGTTTTCACTGGAAGACAGCCAAGATCGACGTGCTGCTGCATTCGCAATCTGCGGACATCGCTCAGGGTGTCGACAGCGCAGCCGACAAGCAAGGCGACGAAGGAGCCGGCGACCAGGGCATCATGTTCGGTTATGCCTGCAAGGAGACGCCGGATCTCATGCCGGCCCCGATTTACTACTCGCACAAGATTCTCCAGCTGCTGGCGGCTGCGCGCAAGAAGGGCGAGGGGGATGCCGGGAAGCTTGGCCCGGATGCCAAGAGCCAAGTCACGGTTCGTTATGAGAACGGCAAGCCTTCCTGCGTCGATTCGATAGTCCTTTCGACCCAGCACCTGGATGACGGCTGGGATTCCAAGAAGGTGCGCGCCGTTGTCGAGCCCTATATCCGGGAAGCTCTGGGTGACCTCAAGATTGCAGAAGATTGCAGGTGGTACATCAATCCGACCGGTAAGTTCGTCATCGGCGGACCGGATGGCGACGCCGGACTGACGGGCCGCAAGATCATCGTGGACACCTATGGCGGGGCTGCTCCGCACGGTGGTGGCGCCTTCTCGGGCAAGGACACGACCAAGGTCGACAGGTCGGCTGCCTATGCTGCGCGTTATCTGGCGAAGAATGTTGTGGCGGCGAGCCTCGCCGATAGTTGCACGATTCAGCTGTCCTACGCGATCGGTATCGCTCAGCCGCTGTCGATCTATGTCGACCTGCATGGCACGGGCAAGGACGTTACGGAAGATCAGATCGAGGCTGCAATCCGCAAGGTGATGGACCTATCCCCCTCGGGGATTCGTCGGCACCTGGACCTCAACAAGCCCATCTATGCCAAGACATCAGCCTACGGGCATTTCGGACGCAAGGCTGGCCGCGACGGGTCCTTCTCCTGGGAGAAGACCGACCTCGTCAAGCCGCTGAAGGACGCCCTGAAGGAAGAAGTGCTGAAGGCCGCCTGATCGGGCCTTTACGGATCGCAGAAGAAAACCGTATAGCGGGTGCCTCCTGGCGGAGGCATCCGCTATTTCCGTTAGAGACGACGCCATGACCGAACAGCAGCACCGCAGCCGAGCCACCGAAGCTTTCTATGGCCGTCGCAAAGGCAAGCCGCTGAGGGAGCGCCAATCGCAGGGCATGGCGACCCTGCTCCCTGCCCTGAAGCTCGATCTTCAGGCTGAGGCGCCTGCAGAACTTCCTACCCTGTTTTCCGCCCCGGTCCGCGAGATCCGCTTGGAGATCGGTTTTGGTGGAGGCGAGCACCTGATTCATCGGGCACAGGAGTCCCCTGATGCGGGCTTCATCGGGGTGGAGCCGTTCGTCAACTCGATGGCAAAGCTTTTGGCCCGCGTCGAGGACCTCGGCCTCAAGAACGTGCGGGTCTATGACGATGATGCCACGCAGGTACTGGACTGGCTGCCCGACGCCTCGGTCGACCATCTGGACCTGCTCTATCCAGATCCTTGGCCGAAGCGCAAGCATTGGAAACGCCGCTTCGTGTCCCAGGCGAACCTCAAACGCTTCCACCGCGTCTTGAAGCCTGGCGGGCTATTCTGTTTCGCGTCCGACATCGACACATATGTTAACTGGACGCTCCTCCATTGCCGCGACCACGGCGGTTTTCAATGGCTGGCGGATGACTCGTCGGACTGGCTGACACCTTTCGAAGGCTGGCCAGGTACGCGGTACGAAAACAAGGCCCGCCGCGAAGGCCGTTCGTCGGCCTATCTCCGGTTCAGGAAGGCTCGGGCCTGACCGTCAGTGCAGGCTGACAGTCTAGAGG
>JAEYTV010000332.1 GCA_023433855.1 Pseudomonadota bacterium
GGTTACACCATCCTGCCCATGCGCCTTCCCACCACAATAAGAGCGATCGAGGTTTTCATGGCGCGAAGTGTTATCAGATTATTCCCGTTCGTCAACGCCGCATATATCAAAAACACTATCCCGCTCAATTTGTTGGCGCTCGCTCCGCGAACGACTACACAACTTGTTAAGGTCACCGGCCTATAATCTTGCTGTTTGGAGGGCAGCGAGCCGCCGGATGAGCCATGACCCGATCCGCCACCCCAATGACAGGGGCCCCTTTGCTGAACAGTGATCTCCACAACTCCGCCTCCGCCGGCGAACAAGACCGCCGGGACGTCCAGAAGCCCGGCAACCGTATGCTTGGCCGCGTCGTCGCCTGCAATGGAGCGCACGCTACGATCGCTGCGATGGCCGAGAACGGCGAAACCGATCTTACGGAACTCTGGTCGGTCGGGCGACTGATCTCGATCAGCGTGGGCGAGAACCGTGTGGTGGCCCTGGCATACGGGATGGAGACCAGCGACCGCAGCTGGAGCGAGAGCCAGGATACAGCGTTCCACATCGAAGTCGAACTCCTGGGCGAAGTTCGCAAGAACCCTGAAGGCCGCGAGGAATTTTCGCGCGGCATCTCGCGGTACCCCTATCTCGGCGCCGTGGCGCATCGCATCAGGACCGCCGACCTGCTGCGCATCTACGACAGCGGCAAGAGTGACACATGCGTCATCGGCAAGCTGAGCCAGGATGCCACTATCGATGCGGCGATCCACATCCCGTCGATGCTCTCGAAGCACTTCGCCATCGTCGGTTCGACCGGCGTGGGTAAGTCGACCGCCGTATCGCTCCTCCTTCACAAGGCGATCGAGGCAGACCCCAAGCTGCGGGTGCTGATCCTCGACCCCCACAACGAATTCGCCGCCGCCTTTCCCGCGCACGCGGTGGTGATCGACACCGACACGCTCGACCTTCCGTTCTGGCTGATGCGGCTCGAAGAGTTCGCAGAGGTGGTGTTCCGCGGCCGCCCCGCCGTTCCCGAGGAACTGGACATTCTGCGCGACCTGGTCCCTGAGGCGAAACGCGCCTTCAGGGGAAGCGATTCATCCCTGATGCGTCGCGCCACCGAGAAAACGTCAGTGACTGCGGACACACCTGTTCCCTATCGAATGGCCGACCTCCTGGCATTGATCGACGAACGTATCGGTCGTCTGGAAGGACGGGGAGAAAAGCCATTCCTCCGGTCGCTGAAAATGCGCATCATGTCAGCCATCAATGATCCTCGCTATCATTTCATGTTCTCCAACAACACGATCAACGACACGATCATGGAGACCATCGCGCATATCTTCCGCATTCCTGGAGGCGACCGCCCCATCTCGACATTCCAGCTGGCCGGGATCCCTTCGGAGGTCGTCAATTCGGTTGCATCCATCCTCTGCCGCATGGCTTTCGAACTTGCGCTTTGGAGCCATGGCGCGATCCACATGCTGGTGGTCTGCGAGGAGGCGCATCGCTATGTTCCCGCCGACCGGGATCTCGGCTTCTTCCCGACGCGTCAGGCTATATCGCGCATCGCCAAGGAAGGCCGGAAATACGGCGTTTCGCTCGGGGTGATTACCCAGCGGCCGGGCGAACTGGACCAGACCATTCTCTCGCAATGTTCCACCTTGTTTGCCATGCGGCTTTCCAACGACAGTGACCAGGAGATCATCAAGTCGGCGATCCCCAATTCGTCCATTTCCACGACCAGCTTTCTCTCCTCGATCGGCAATGGCGAGGCGATCGCATTTGGTGAGGCGATCGCCGTGCCGATGCGAATGAACTTCGCGCGTGTCGACGAGAGCTTACTCCCCAAGGCCAATGGCGTCGCCGACAAGGGAGCCGAGGATACGCCCGATACCGTCGATCTGCGCACCGTCGTTTCGCGGATGCGGTCGGTCAGCGGACCGGATATCACGGCTTTCCAGCAAAGCTATTCCGCCGGCAGTTCAGGGTTTTCCGATTTTCCGGATGTGCCCGAGAGGGACGGAGACGATCTGTTCCAGCCCGCAAGCGATGCGGAACTTGACCGCTGGAACCGCGAGATCCGGGCGAACGGCCATGTGGTGATCGACCGCGCGGCCGCGGCCAAGGAGCCGCACCCGGAACCCTACCGGCCGGACATGCTGCCGCGTCCTTCGACACCGGCACAGCAGCCGCTGCCTCGTCCCGAGAGGTTCTCGGACTTGCATCGCGACCGTATGGGCGACCAACCGTCACTGCCCCGCCAACGACCGCTGATGACGGAAGCGGGAGCTCCTGGCGACCTGCCGCTGCGTCGACGACCCTCGCTCCGCGAAAGCCTGCTGAAGAACCCGCTCGGCAGCATCCGCGACAAGGATTGACGTGCATCAACTAACGCGCTTCCAGCCCTGATCCATCTGGTTGCGAAACCAGGTCATCTGCCGCTTCGCATACTGTCGTGTCAGCGCCGACGCACGCTCTATGACCTCTTCCCGGCTCATCTTGCCGGCAAGCATGTCGGCAATCTGGCTCACCCCGATCGCCTTCATCACAGGTAGATCCCGGTTCGGGCGAAGCGCCAGCAGGCTCTTCACCTCCTCGACGGCGCCTCCGTCCAGCATTTTTTCGAAGCGGCGGTTGATGCGGTCATGCAAGACCGCACGCTCCGGAAGAACGACGAGCTTCCTTGCTCGTGAAGGCTCGACGATGACCGGTCCCTGCCGCCTCTGAAACTCGGCAATTGACCGACCCGTTTGGTCCAAGATCTCTAAAGCTCGCACGATGCGCTGGCCGTCCGTCGCTTCGAGATGGGCGGCCACCTGGCGGTCCCGCCGGAAGAGTTCGGCATGCAGCGTCTCTGGCCCCTCCTCCTTGAGGCGCTCCCGCAGGGCAAGCCGGATCTCCTGTGCGATCTCCGGCATGTCTGAGAGGCCACCGAGGAGCGCCTTGAAATAAAGGCCGGTTCCTCCGGTAAAGATCGGCAGCCGCCCCTCAGCCCGGATCGCCGGTAGCAATCGGGCAACCTCACGCAGCCATTCGCCGGTCGAATAGGCTCGGGTTGCCGGAACGTGGCCATAAAGCAGATGCGGGATACCGGTCATCTCGTCTTCCGACGGCCGGGCGGTCAGCACGCGAAGAGTTTGGTAGACCTGCATGCTGTCGGCGTTGATGACCACCCCGTCGTGCTCCCGTGCCAGGTTCAACGCAAGTGCCGACTTGCCGCTGGCGGTCGGCCCCGTTATCAGGATCGCGTCTGTCTCTTTCACAAGGTCGCTCGTCATATGGCTCTCGTTGCCACGCTCATTGCCCATCCGTCAAACCCCGTTCTCACACCGGCGCTCGGGGAGCAAGCGGCGGAGGCGGTGAACGCCGCGGGTCTTTATTGGCTCGCCGATGGCGTCGCCTGTGACATTGCACTACGGGAAGGCACCGTCCCATCAGCTGCCGAGCACACTCTGCGAGCAGTCGTGGGTACTGCGCCGGTCGACGTTGTTCTGCAGGAGGCAGACACCCGCCGCAAGAAATTCCTGATTGCGGACATGGACTCCACCATGATCGAACAGGAATGTATCGACGAACTCGCGGACGTGGTCGGATTGAAGGACAAGGTCGCGGCCATCACCGCGCGCGCCATGAACGGCGAGATCGCCTTCGAGCCTGCCCTTCGGGAACGCGTCGCACTCCTGAAGGGCCTTCCGATCGGGGTGGTCGAAGAAGTGATCGCGCGGCGAATCACGCTGGCGTCGGGCGGGCGCGAACTCATTGCCACGATGAAGGACAAGGGATTCTACACTGCTCTGGTCTCTGGAGGTTTCACCGTGTTCACGAGCCCCATCGCAGAGATGCTGGGGTTCCACGAAAACCGGGCGAATGTCCTGATCGAAAAGAGCGGCGCCCTCACCGGGGAAGTGGCCGAACCCATTCTCGGCAAACAGGCGAAGGTGGATGCACTTCTGGCTATTGCGGCGAGGCTGGACATGTCTCCTGCCGATGTCATCGCGGTGGGGGACGGGGCAAACGATCTCGGAATGCTGGGGGTTGCCGGGTCCGGAGTGGCGCTGCACGCCAAGCCCTCAGTTTCCGCTCAGGCCCAAATGCGGATTGATCATGGCGATCTGACCGCGCTACTTTACATCCAGGGCTACCGTAAAGCGGATTTTGTCAAGGCATGACCGAAACAAGAACCATCCTGGAGACGGAACGCCTGAGTCTGCGCAGCTGGCGCGATTCCGATCGCGACCTCTTCCGCGAGATCAATGCCGATCCCAAGGTCATGGAGTTCTTCCCGTTTCGCCGGAGCCATGAGGAGGCCGACGCATTCCTCAGGAAGCTCAACGCCACGATCGTAGAGACCGGCTTGGGGTTCTACGCCCTGGAACTGAAGCAGACACAGGAACCGATTGGCTTCTGCGGCCTTTCGCTTGTCAACCTTCCCGATATCTTTCCTCCGCAGACTGTCGAGATAGGCTGGCGGCTCGCTACCCGTTTCTGGGGAAACGGGTATGTCACCGAGGCGGCGCGCGCCCTGCTCGACATCGCCTTCCGGCAGCGTCAGCTAGACGCGGTAGTGTCGTTTGCAGTTGCAGAAAACCACCGCTCAACTGCGGTCATGAAACGGCTCGGCCACCACCGGGTCACCAGCCTGGATTTCGACCACCCCCGCATACCCGACACCCACCCGCATCTGAAGCGCCACGTTGTCTACGCGGTTACCCGCGATGAATGGATCCAGAGGGCAGCTTTGCCGCTCTGAGCGTCTATTCCAGCGGTAGCGCGATAAAGCGCAGGTTGCCCGCGCGATCAGCGATCATCAAATGTGCATTCCGGCGCCCCTCCGCCTTGAGCGCATCTATCCGCTCGGCAAGATCGGCGGGGCGCTCCACGAAGTCCTGCGCCACTTCCACGACGACGTCGCCTGCCTTGATGCCTTTCTGCGCGGCCGGCGAGTTGGGCTCCACCGCAGTCACCACCACGCCCTCGACGCCTTCGGCGATATCGAACGTCTTGCGCTGTTCTTCATCGAGAGTGGCGACTGACATGCCGAATGTCGTGGCGGACGCGGCGTTTGTATCCGCGTCAGGATTGTCCGGAGTATTTTCAGGGCTCGAGTCCTGCCCCTGATCCTCAGAGGGCGCTGGCTGCTGGGCACCATCTTCCGCCTCGGCGCTGTCTTCCAGTTGGCCGAGAGTGACCTTGACGGTCTGCTGAGTTCCTTCACGCAAGACAACCACGTCGACTTCCTTGCCGACGGGACTTTCCGCCACGACACGCGGAAGATCGCGCATTTGGTTGACCGGCTGACCGTCGAAGGTAAGGATTACGTCCCCCGACTTGATCTCACCGTTCTTGATCGGTCCGTCACTGACAACGCCGGAAACAAGCGCACCGCGGGCCCGGTCAAGACCCAGGCTCTCTGCCACTTCGTCGGTGACCGGCTGGATGCGAACCCCTAGCCATCCGCGCCGCGTCTCGCCGAATTCGATCAACTGATGCACGATATTTTCGGCAAGTTCCGTCGGCACCGCGAAACCGATGCCGATTGAACCGCCGGACGGTGAAATGATCGCGGTATTGATCCCGATGACATCCCCATGCATGTCGAACAGAGGCCCCCCCGAATTCCCCTTGTTGATGGCAGCATCGGTCTGGAGGTAATCGTCGTACGGCCCGGAATTGATATCGCGCGCCTTGGCGGAAATGATGCCGACCGTCACCGAGCCGCCGAGCCCGAACGGATTGCCGATCGCCATGACCCAGTCGCCGACGCGGATCTGTTCGGAGGGGCCGAACTTGACGGCCGTGAGCGGCTTCTTCGGCGTCACCTTGAGCAGCGCGAGGTCGGTCTTGCCGTCTTTGCCGACGACCTTGTCGACCTTGAGCTTGGAGCCATCGCTGAAGTTGATGATGATCTCGTCGGCGCCTTCGATGACATGCGTATTCGTGACGATCAGACCTTGCTCGGCATCGATCACGAATCCGGAGCCCAGCGAGGAGACCTTGCGATCCGTCCTGGGTTGATTGCCCTGCTTGTTCTCGAAGAAATCCTCGAACAGATCCTCAAAGGGAGAACCTTGCGGCACCCGCGGCATCGGGGCGCCCTGGGAGCCCTTCACCGTCTGGCTGGTCGAGATGTTGACGACGGCATTGATCAGCTTGTCCGCGACATCCGCCACCGACTGCGGCCCTCTGGCCTGCGAGGAGCCGGACAGCCCGAAGAGGCCCAGCGACAGCACCAGCGCCGGTATCGCCCAACGGTTGGGGCGACCTATCCGGCCGACAGGTTTCACGCCTTGCGCCAAGCCCATCATCGACTGCTCCCATTTCGACAAGCGAGCACAGACAGCCTCCGTCCGTAGCATCGGCACCGGATACGCGAGGTGTGACCACACATCCTCTATTCCCTGCAACCGGCCTGTCAATGTGGCCGGGTCATCCGCGAACGATCCAGACAATCAACACACCGAGAGCGACGGCCGAGATACCCGCCACCCGCAACGTTTGCGGCGGCGTTTCCGCCGCCGCTACAAGCATCCGCATGGCCAAGCCGGGGGCTGCCGCCCAAAGTAGCCCCTCGATCACCAGAACGAGGCCCATGCCGACAGCAAAATCGCTCATTGTTTGGGTTGCGCCACGACTGGAGCAGATCTGCTGGCCGTCGTTCCCGGAGATACGGATTCCGAGAAGTAGCGGAAGAAGTCACGGAAGTGCTCCGATTCCGGAGAAATCACCATCCGCGTATCGCCTCGCTTGAGCGCCGTCTCGTAGGCCTCCATTGAGCGCAGGAACTGGTAGAATTCCGGATCCTGGCCGAAAGCTTCATTCGAAATGCGCGCCCGCTCGGCATCGCCGTCGCCGCGCTGACGCCGGGCGTCGCGATCCGCCTCGGCGCGCATCACGGTCACCTGACGATCAGCCTCGGCCTTGATGCGCCGTGACTGCTCCTCGCCCTGGGCGCGGAATTCAGCCGCTTCACGCTGACGATCCGTCTTCATCCGCTCGTAAATCGACGCGGAGTTCTGCGGCGGAAGATCGACGCGCTTGATGCGCACATCGACAAC
>JAEYTV010000348.1 GCA_023433855.1 Pseudomonadota bacterium
CGGAAGTGGGCGTGGGCACGGTTGCCGCAGGTGTCGCGAAAGCGCGGGCGGACCATATCACGGTGGCAGGATTCGACGGCGGCACGGGCGCTTCTCCGCTCACGTCGCTGAAGCATGCGGGCAGCCCCTGGGAGATCGGCCTTGCCGAAACGCAGCAGACCCTGGTGCTGAACGGCCTTCGTTCTCGCGTCGCCCTGCAAGTCGATGGCGGTCTGAAGACTGGCCGCGACGTGATCATCGGCGCGCTTCTCGGGGCAGACGAATTCGGCTTTGCAACGGCGCCGCTGATCGCGGCCGGCTGCATCATGATGCGCAAGTGCCACCTGAACACCTGTCCGGTCGGTGTGGCGACGCAGGACCCCGTCCTTCGCAAGCGCTTCAAGGGCACGCCGGAGCACGTGATCAACTATTTCTTCTTCGTCGCGGAAGAAGTGCGCGAGATCCTTGCGTCCCTCGGGTTCACCAAACTCGACGACATCCTCGGCATGTCGGAGTTGCTCTCCAAGGACGACATGATCGCTCACTGGAAGTCCATAGGCCTCGATTTTTCGAGGATCTTCCACAAGGTGGACGCTCCGAAGGAGGCCACCTACTGGACCGAGCGGCAAAAGCATCCGATCGACGACATCCTGGACCGCAAGCTGATCGAGAAGTCGATGCCGGCGCTCGAAAGCAAGGAGCCGGTGGTCTTCGAAGTGCCCATCAGGAACGTGGACCGGTCGGCGGGCGCCATGCTGTCGGGCGCGCTTGCCAAGCGCTGGGGCCACAAGGGGCTCAAAGACGACACGATCCACGTGACGTTGCGCGGCACCGCGGGGCAATCCTTTGGCGCGTTCCTGGCTCGCGGCATCACCTTCGATCTGGTCGGTGACGGCAACGACTATGTCGGTAAGGGGCTTTCGGGGGGGCGTATCATCGTCCGTCCTCCGGAAAACTCCAAGCTCAAGGCCGAAGAGTCGATCATCGTCGGCAACACGGTGCTTTACGGCGCAATCACAGGCGAGTGCTACTTCCGCGGTGTTGCGGGCGAGCGTTTTGCTGTCCGGAACTCCGGCGCCATTGCGGTGGTCGAGGGCGTTGGCGACCATGGTTGCGAATACATGACCGGCGGAATCGTCGTCGTGCTCGGTGAAACCGGCCGCAACTTCGCTGCCGGCATGTCCGGCGGCGTCGCGTATGTCCTCGATGAGGAAGGCACGTTCGCCAAACGCTGCAACATGGCGATGGTCGAGCTGGAGCCGGTCCCGGAAGAGGACGACATGCTGGAGAAGCTGCATCACCACGGCGGCGACCTCATGCACAAGGGACGTGTCGACGTTTCGGAGGACATGACGCGCCACGACGAGGAACGGCTGTATCAGATGATCTCCAACCATCTTCATTACACCGGTTCGATCCGGGCGAAGGAGATCCTCGACAGGTGGACGGAGTTCCGTCCGAAGTTCCGCAAGGTCATGCCGGTCGAATACCGTCGTGCGCTGGAAGAGATGGAGCGCATGCGCATGGGCGTCGCGGCAGAATAGCGGTGCTGCCAGTTATTCATCGACTTCTGTCGGTGGCCATCGCGGTCGCTGTGCCAGCGGCCGGTTTCCTGGCGGGCGGCAGCGTCACATTGGAATTCATCGTGCCGGGGGCAGTCCTAGGATTTGCATACTGGTACTGGGGACCGACGGGGCCCCTGCTTTGAAAAGGGTTCAGACATGGGCAAGGTAACGGGTTTTCTTGAGATCGACCGACAGGTCATGAAGTATCAGCCGGCATCCGACCGCATCCGTCATTTCCGCGAATTCACGATCCCCATGTCGGATGCGGAAGTCACCAAGCAGGCGGCGCGCTGCATGGATTGTGGCATTCCCTACTGCCACGGTCCGACCGGCTGCCCCGTGCATAACCAGATCCCGGACTGGAACGACCTAGTCTATGGCAACAAGTGGGAAGAGGCGATCCGCAATCTCCATTCCACCAACAATTTCCCGGAATTCACCGGCCGCGTCTGCCCGGCGCCCTGCGAGGAGGCCTGTACGCTCAACCTCGAAGACGCACCGGTGGCGATCAAGACGATCGAGCAGGCGATCGCTGACAAGGCCTATGAGCTCGGCTTCATAGCGCCGCAGCCTGCGACCGTGCATACCGGCAAGAAGGTGGCGATCATCGGATCGGGCCCCGCCGGCATGGCCGCGGCCCAGCAACTGGGGCGCGCGGGCCATGACGTTCATGTCTATGAACGGGAGTCGAAGCCGGGCGGGCTTCTGCGCTACGGCATTCCCGATTTCAAGATGGAGAAGAACTTCATCGACCGCCGGATCGAGCAGATGAAGGGCGAGGGGGTGACCTTCCATACGGGCGTGAACGTGGGGGTTGACCTGCCGGTCAATCAGCTTCTGGCCGAGTATGACGCGGTGCTCTATTGCGGCGGTTCCGAGACACCTCGGCCCGCCGGCATCCCAGGAACCGACCTGCACGGTGTGCATGACGCAATGCCGTATCTCGTGCAGCAGAATCGCCGGGTCGGCCGTGAGAATATCGACAGCGTTGCTTGGTCAGCGGACCCGATCCTGGCTGGTGCGAAGCATGTCGTGGTGGTCGGCGGCGGCGATACCGCATCCGACTGCGTTGGCACCGCCTTCCGCCAGGGCGCCGTCAAGGTTACCCAGCTCGATATCCGGCCGCAGCCCCCTGAGAAGGAGGACAAACTCGCCGTCTGGCCGTTCTGGGCAACGAAGATGCGCACCTCTTCCAGTCAGGCGGAAGGGGCTGCCCGCGAATTCCAGGTGGCGACGCTCGAATTTGTCGGCGAAGACGGCCAGCTTACCGGCGTGCGCTGCTGCGAGGTCGACGAACGCCGCCAGCCGATAGCCGGCACGGAGTTCATCATCAAGGCCGATCTCGCCTTCATTGCGATTGGCTTCTCCGGACCGCTCACCCACGGCGTCCTGCGGGAGCTCGATGGCAAGCTGACGTTGAACGTTGACCGCCGAGGCTCCACCAATGTCGTAGCCCATGAGCGGGACTACAGGACGTCAATTGACAAGTTCTGGGCGGCGGGTGACGTGCGTCGCGGACAGTCACTTGTCGTCTGGGCGATCCGTGAGGGACGGCAGGCTGCTCGTGCCATCGACGAGGCTCTGATGGGAAGCTCGGTGCTTCCACGATAGCCCTCTTGAGCGACCATGTCTGAGACAGTCCAGGGGCGCCCATGCGACCTTGGCCGCTATTGCGTCGTCTGGACCTTGTAGTTGTCAACCCGTCCTGCTGGCGCGGGGGCAAGTTCCCCCCGCTTGACGAGCTTGTCGCGCGCCGTCTCGACCATTGCGGTTGGCAGCGGCGACGCGCCCAGAAGATCTTTCCCGCCGTCGAGTTCCGGATCGGACAGACTGATCGGGTGAGAGGGTACGACCGCGCCGGGCGACACCGGGAGCGCGGCCAGAGCAGGCATATTGCTGCCGTCCAACGTCATGAGGTCGGGACCGGTCATTTCGCCTAGATGGCGGCGGACCAGTTTCTCGACATAGAATGCAAGTTTGCTCTTGCCCGCCTTGGTGAAGATGATGCCATCCGAACCTCGCAGGCGCACTTGCTGTCCGTTCACGTCCGAACCCGTCGTCACGAACTTGCCGTCCTCGTCGACAAAACCTTCCCAGATGTCCACGAACTCGCCCCCGATTTTTTCTGTCTGCGAGCGATAGATGGTGTTCAGCGTGACGGCGTCAGCTGTCATGGAAGGTGACTGAAAAGCCGGTAGCCCGACCCAAAGCAGCGGCAGCTTGCGAGCCGTCACCAAGCCGGCGAGTTCGGCGACCCTCGCCTCATATTCCTTGAACCAGACTTCCGTACGGAATTTCTCCCTGACGCTGCCGATCATCATCTGCTGACGGTCGTTGGCGCCGATCATCACCACCACGATGGACGGTTGAACCTCATCGAGCATCTTGGGAAGTTCGACGGGCCAGTCGAAATGATCCTTGCGCACCAGGCCCGAGGAGCCATCGCTGCGCGGGGTAACGACGACGCCGGGTGATGTGGCAAAGCCGTCCTGTAGTGCCGTACCAAGTCCGCCGGCCATGAAATCGCCGACGACGAGGACCTTTTTTGCATTTTCGAGCTTTGCGACCGGTTCGGGGGCGGGTGGAGCGGCGACCGGCGGCTGCGGTCGAGGCGCAGCAGCTCGTGTTGTTGCCCGGTTACGTGGCCGGGGCTTTACGTCGGACACGGAGGGGTCGCGATAGCGACGCCTCGGGAGCCGCTCGTCGGGCTCGTAGCGATCATGGCGTTCGTAGCGCTCATATCGGGGACCGCCGAACAGCATATCGAAGATGTTGCGGCGGGGTAGGGGCTCCTGGGCGGCAGCCGGAACCGATCCCAGCGGGAAGACCAGCAGCACCAGCATGGCTACTCCCACGCGAAACCAGCTTTTATCCGGACTGCCCATCTTCAAAGCCATCATGCCTTTTGTTCCAACCCTGCTCACTGCATCCGCTATGCAGACGATGTGGGGTCTGGCGGCGTCTTGTCAACGCAAAGCGTCCAGGAGCTGCCGCGAGGGCTCACCATTCTGCTGCATGCCGAGGCGCTGCTGTATTGCGGAGATGGCGGCCTTCGAGCCAGAGCCGAAATTTCCGTCAACCTCCCCGTCGTAATAGCCGAGGTGTTTCAGGCGCGATTGCAGTTCGAATTTCTGCTTGATATCGAGTGTGCCGTCCGGGCGTGGCCATGCCTGTTGCACCCCACCGTAGCCAGCAATCTCATCGGCCAGCAACCCGACGGCAAGAGCATAGCTGTCGGCGGCATTGTAGCGTTTCACGACAAAGAAGTTCTTGAGGACCAGGAAGGCCGGCCCGTTGGCGCCGGCCATGAGCTTGAGCTCGGCCCGGTCGCCGCCGCGCGGAAAACCCTTGCCGTTCGGCCGGACGAAACCGAGCTTTGCCCATTCGGCAAGCGTCTTCGTCTTCCCTTCATAGCGCGCGCCACCTGACGGAAGCCGAGCCTCATAGCCCCAGGTCTTGCCCGTCTGCCAGCCATTCTTGGCCAGCAGGTTCGCCGACGCCGCGAGGGCATCTGGTATGGAGTGCCAGATGTCCCGTTTGCCATTGCCATCGGCGTCGACAGCATAGAGGAGATAGCTGGTCGGGATGAACTGGGTGTGACCCATGGCGCCTGCCCAGGAGCCGGTGAGCTGCTTCGGCGTGACTTCGCCGGACTGCAGGATCTTGAGCGCCGCAATAAGCTGGTTACGCGCGAACTTCGATCGTTTAGGATCGCCCCAGGCGAGCGTGGCGAGTGCTTGCGGCACGTGATGGAGGCGGTCTGGCTTCTCCAGTACGGCGCCGTAGTTCGATTCCATCGACCAGATGGCAAGCAGGATGTGCTTGTCGACACCGAACCTGCGTTCCAGCGCGTTGAGCGTCGATCCATGTCTTGCGGCCATCTCCCGGCCGATCCGCACGGTATAGGGATTGACGCGGGAATCCAGGTAGTCCCAGATCTTTGATTTGAATTCCGGCTGGTAGGCTGCCTTTTCCAGCACGGCGCGGTCCGGGGCCGTCACGCCCGCAAAGGCCTTCTCGTAAGTGGAGCGCGCGATGCCAGCCTGTGCCGCGGTGTCATAGAATTTTGCGATCCATGACTTGAAACTGGCGTCGGCACGAGCATCTATCGGCATCGTTGCGACGGCGAGGCCTACTACCACGGAGAAAGCAAAACCGCGCAAGCGGTTGGTCCGAAATGTCTTCATCGTCAATCGTGTCCAGTCTTGTTTTTAACCAAGCCCGAAGGCGAGAGTGGCGTGCTCCTTAACGATGTTATAACGGAATAGGGTCAACAAAGTCTTTACCACGGAAATCCGACAAAGGGCAGTGTTTGCGAGACAGTCGTCCATCGGCGTCGTCGGGCCGGAACAATACACCAGCGAGATGTGCTTTCAGGAGGTAATGAGTGGCACAACAACAAAAGATCCGTAAGGCGGTTTTTCCGGTTGCAGGACTGGGTACACGCTTCCTGCCCGCCACCAAGGCGGTTCCGAAAGAAATGCTGACGGTCGTCGACAAGCCTGTGATCCAGTATGTCGTCGACGAAGCCGCTGAGGCAGGGATCGAACATTTCGTTTTCGTCACGGGCCGCGGCAAGGGCGTCATCGAAGACTATTTCGATATCCAGTACGAGCTGGAGCAGATGCTGCGTGAGCGCAACAAGAATGCCGAGCTGACACTGCTCGCCGACCTCTTGCCGAAGGCAGGCACGGCCAGTTTCACACGTCAGCAGGTTCCGCTCGGCCTCGGCCATGCGGTTTGGTGCGCTCGCGACATCGTCGGACACGAGCCCTTCGCAGTCCTTCTTCCCGACATGATCATGTCGGCGGAAAAGGGATGCCTCAAGGGAATGGTCGAACTCTACGAGCAGACCGGCGGCAACGTTCTGGCAGTTCAGGAATGTGATCCGGACCAGGCCCACAAATACGGCA
>JAEYTV010000371.1 GCA_023433855.1 Pseudomonadota bacterium
TTCCGCGCCAACGCGGTTTATGAAGGCGTCTACTTGCTCGGCACCTCGATCGCCCGTCCGCTGATCTCCAAGCACCTGATCGACATCGCCCAGAAGACCGGCGCCGATGCGATCGCCCATGGCGCAACTGGCAAGGGCAATGACCAGGTTCGCTTCGAGCTTTCCGCCTATGCGCTGAACCCCGACATCAAGATCATTGCTCCCTGGCGCGACTGGTCGTTCAAGAGCCGTACGGACCTCCTGAACTTCGCCGAGCAGCACCAGATCCCGGTTGCCAAGGACAAGAAGGGCGAGGCGCCGTTCTCGGTTGACGCCAACCTGCTTCACTCCTCGTCCGAGGGAAAGGTCCTCGAAGATCCGGCACAGGAAGCGCCGGAATACGTTCACATGCGCACCATCTCGCCGGAAGCTGCGCCGGACAAAGCGAGGGTCCTCAAGATTGGCTTCAACAAGGGCGATGCGGTCTCCATCAATGGTGTCGCGATGTCGCCGGCAACGCTGCTTGCGACCCTGAACAACTACGGCCGCGACAACGGCATCGGCCGGCTTGACCTCGTCGAGAACCGTTTCGTCGGCATGAAGTCGCGTGGCGTCTACGAAACGCCCGGCGGCACGATCCTGCTCGCAGCCCATCGCGCGATCGAATCCATCACGCTCGATCGTGGCGCGGCCCACCTCAAGGACGAGCTGATGCCGCGTTATGCGGAGCTCATCTACTACGGCTTCTGGTTCTCGCCGGAGCGCGAAATGCTGCAGGCGCTGATTGACAAGAGCCAGGAGCACGTCGAAGGCGAAGTGACGCTGAAGCTCTACAAGGGCAATGTCATGGTGATCGGTCGCGAGAGCGAAAAGTCTCTTTATTCCGACAAGCTCGTCACCTTTGAGGACGATCAGGGTGCCTACGACCAGAAGGATGCTGCAGGCTTTATCAAGCTCAACGCACTTCGGCTGCGCACGCTAGCCAAGCGCAACCTGGCCAAGTAGACGATCAGACAAGTTATCGAGCCCGCCTCCTCACAAGGAGGCGGGCTCTTTCATGCCTTGCGACTGGTTAGCCGGAAACCGACGTAGCCGACGATTGCCGCGATGTGCATCGCCGGGATGATGATGCCAAAGGCCGGCAGGGGCGAGCCAATCGAGGCCGCAGCGACACCGCCCAGGAAGCCCGCGGTCATCTGCAGGAAACCCATCATGGCCGAGGCCGAGCCGGCAATATGGGGGAAGGGCATGAGGCCGACGGCCGTGATGTAGGGCACGACGAACGAAATACCGAAGGCGCAGAGGGCCACCGGGCCCATAATCGAGAGGAAAGACGGGGCGGCGAAATGAACGGAAAGCGCCATGACGATGGCGCCTGCGCCGCTGAACGCGAGGCCGATGACGGGTGCACGTTCTACCGGAAGCCATTTCGAGATGATCCGCAGGCATAAAGAGCCAATCAGATAGAAACCTGATTGCATCAGCATGCTCATGCCGAACTGGGTCGGCGTCAATCCAACCTTTTCAATCATGATGAAGGGCAGAACCGCAGCCTGCGCGTACATGGACCCGACGGCGCCGGCGAGCACCAGCGCGGCGCACATGAAGCGGCGCAGCGCGAGGATCTCCCCATAAGCCTGGATGAGGCGGCGCGGCTTCAAGCGGCCCCGGTCCGGGACGGTCGTTTCGGCCATGCAGACAGTGGAAAGGAAAACCAGAAGCGCGCCAAAACACACCATCAGCAGGAAGACCGATCGCCAGCCGAATGCCGCCAGTGCAAGACCGCCCACCGTCGGGCCGAGGGAAGGCCCGATCGCCAGGATGATGCCCATGGTGTTGATAATGCGTGCCGCATCGCCGCCGTTGTACTGATCGCGGACGATAGCCCGTGACACGGTAATGCCGACCGACGCGCCAATCCCCTGGATGAGGCGGCCCGCCAGCACCCATTCCACTGTCGGTGCGAAGGCGGCGAGCAAGGAGCCCGCCAGATAGATCAGCAAGAAGGCCAGCGATGCCGTCTTGCGGCCGAACGCATCCGACACCGGCCCTGCAACCAGCTGCGCCAGGGCAAAGCCGGCAAAATAGAGCGACAGCGACATCTTGATCGCCGCTTCCGTCGTTGCAAAGGCCCGCACCAGTTCGGGCATCGCCGGCGTGTAGATGGCCATGGAGACTGGCCCGATGGCGATCAGCAGCGCACCGATGACCGTTGTCCGCCTTTCGCTCATTCGGAAGGCGCCAGGGATGGTGTCAGTCGTCATCCGGGAGCGTTCCGGAGGCCGGCGGTGCATTCGCTGCCAGCAGGTTTGTGTTGACGGCGGAGAGCATGTCCCTGAGGAGGCGGACCTGTTTTTCGTCGAAGCCTTGCGTGGCTTGGTCGAGAACGACCTCGAGTTCCTTGCGAGTTCCCGCCAGCAGCCTTTCGGATGCAGCGGTCAGGGTGATCCTCTTGGCGCGGCGGTCGGCCGAGCACGGCTGACGCTCGATCAGGCCGAGGCCCTGTAGCTTGTCCAGATAAGCGCAAAGGGTCATCGGCTCGACTCCCATGCGGGCAGCTATGTCAAGCTGCCGGCTGCCATCTGCCGCCGCGATATTCATCAGCGCCCTGGCTTCGCCGGGCGTCAGACCGAGACCAGCTTCGTCGATGCGACGTTCGAAAGCCGCGCGCATGAGGCGGGCTGTGTCGGCGATCAGAAAACCCAGTGTGCGCATGTTCATTCCGTTGCCCGCCGCGATAGCGCGGGATCATAAGGATCCCTTACTATCATTGGCTCGACGGGGAAACAAAAAACACCGGCGCGTATTTGATTGACAGCTATGGGGGCTGCGGCAAGATTGGAAAACATCGAACGGAGAGCAAACATGTCTTTCTCACTGTTGGGGGGCGCCTTCCTTGCGGCGCTTGCTTATACGCTGATCCCAGGACCGGCGTTTCTGGCGCTGCTCGGCATAGGCGCCGGCCAGGGTCGGCAGGCAGGCGCGTTCTTCATGGGCGGACACCTGGCCGGCGACATCCTCTGGTCGGCGCTGGCGTTGATTGCCATCATAGGGGCCAAGACCATAGGTACCACGCTCTTCGACGTGCTTGGCGTCTCATGCGGACTCTATCTCGGCTGGATTGGCTGGAGCGCTTTGCGGGCCAAGCCGAAAGCTGATGGCAGCGGGCTTCTGATTGTTGAAAGACCTCTTCGGCGGGGACTGATATTCGGCCTGACAAACCCGAAGGGGTATCCTGTTGCGCTGGCGACCTTCACGGCGTTGCTGGCCGGCTCCTCCGAGAGCCTGGATTTCGGCGGGTTGCCCATCCTCCTGGCGGTCTCCCTACTGGGATTCCTTACCGCCGACCTCGTGCTCATCGCCATTATCGGCGCGGGCGTCGTGCGGCGTTTCTACCGCAGGTACGAGAAGGTGATCGTCCGCCTCTCGGGGGTCCTGTTCATCGGTTTTGCAGTACAGGCCCTGTTGCATTC
>JAEYTV010000410.1 GCA_023433855.1 Pseudomonadota bacterium
GGGGTACCTGGTACCCCGGCTTTTCGGGCGCAACCGGTCGGCAAGGTCACTCCGCAGCGATCTTGCCGGCCAGTTCGCGGTTCTTCATCAGCTTGTAGATGACGGAATCCATCAGCGCCTGGAAGGAGGCGTCGATGATGTTTTCCGATACGCCGACCGTCCACCATCGCGCTCCGCTGCTGTCGGTCGACTCGATCAGGACGCGGGTAACGGCCTCCGTACCGCCATTCAGGATGCGTACCTTGAAGTCCGCCAGGACAAGGTCGTCGATCTCGTGCTGGTATTTGCCGAAATCCTTGCGCAGTGCACGGTCGAGCGCGTTGACCGGACCGTCCCCTTCGGCAACCGACATGTGCGTTTCGCCATCCACGATGATCTTGACCACGGCTTCGGACACAATCTTGATGCGGCCGAGGCTGTCGAAACGGCGTTCCACCATGACGCGGAAGCCCTCGATGCCGAAGAACTCCGGGATGGTACCGAGTGTGCGGCGGGCAAGTAGTTCGAAACTCGCATCCGCCCCTTCATAGGCGTAGCCCGACGCCTCGCGTTCCTTGACTATCGAGATCAACTGGTCGAGTTTCGGGTCGTCCTTGGCGACCTCGATGCCGCGGCGTTTCAGGGCATTGATGAAGTTCGACTTGCCGCCCTGATCCGACACCATCACTTTCCGGAAGTTGCCGACACTTTCCGGCGTGACGTGTTCGTAGGTTCGCGGGTCCTTGAGCAGTGCCGAGGCATGGATCCCGGCCTTGGTGGCAAAGGCAGAGGCCCCGACATAGGGCGCCTGATGGTTGGGCGAGCGGTTGAGCAACTCGTCGAAGGCGTGGCTGAGATTGGTGAGGCCGGAGAGCCGCTCCGGGTCGATTGCGGTCTCGAAACGGCTCGAATAGGTTTCCTTCAGGCAGAGGGTGGCGATGAGCGTCACGAGATTGGCGTTGCCGCAACGCTCGCCGATGCCGTTGAGCGTCCCCTGGACCTGCCGGCAGCCGGCCTCGACGGCGGCAAGGGAATTGGCGACCGCCTGGCCCGTATCGTCATGGGCATGGATGCCGAGCGCTGGACCGGGAATACCGGCGGCGATCACGGACTGGACGATGTCACGTATCTCGTTGGGCTGCGTGCCGCCGTTCGTATCGCAGAGCACGACCCAGCGGGCTCCGGCTTCATGGGCAGCCTTTGCACAGGCGAGCGCATAGCCGGGATTGGCCTTGTAGCCGTCGAAGAAATGTTCGCAATCGACCATGGCTTCCTTGCCGGCGGCGCGGGCAGCCTCGACGCTGTCGCGGATGGCATCGAGGTTTTCATCATTGGTGCAGCCAAGCGCCACGCGCACGTGATAGTCCCAGCTTTTCGCCACGAAGCAGATCGCATCGCTCCGGGCCTGCAGCAACACCGCGAGCCCAGGATCGTTGGAGGCGGAAATGCCGGCCCGCTTAGTCATGCCGAAGGCGACGAAGGTTGCCTTTTGCGTGCGCTTCTTCGAGAAGAAGGTGGTGTCGGTGGGGTTGGCGCCCGGATAGCCCCCTTCGACATAATCCAAGCCGAACGCGTCCAGGAGCTCGGAGATGGCGATCTTGTCCTCGACGGAAAAATCGACGCCGGGCGTCTGCTGCCCGTCGCGCAGCGTGGTGTCGAAGAGATAGATGCGTTCGCGCGTCATGTTCTCAGATCTTTCCCGCAAACCTGTCCGTGGCACGGATCAACTGGTCGGTGATCCCGGGTTCCGACATCGCGTGGCCGGCACCTTCGATGATGTGGAAATCCGCATCCGTCCAGACCTTGGAGAGCTGCCAGGCATATTTGAGGGGGCAGGGCATGTCGTAACGGCCATGCACGATGACACCCGGAATGCCCTTGAGCTTGAAGGCATCACGCAGCAACTGCCCGTCTTCCAGCCAGCCCGCATTCATGAAGTAATGGTTCTCGATGCGCGAGAAGGCAAGGGCGAAGTGGTCGTCGTCATGGCTGGAGGTGAGGTCCGGGCTCGGCAGCAGCGTGATCGTCGAGCCCTCCCAGACGCTCCAGGCCTTGGCGCAGCGGATCTGTTCTGCCTTGTCGGAACCGGTCAGGCGGCGGTGATAGGCGGCCATCATCTCGTGGCGTTCGTTTTCCGGGATGGGAGCGACGAAGGCTTCCCACTTGTCCGGGAACATCTCGGACACTCCGAACTGGTAATACCAGTCGAGCTCCGGTCGGGTCAGCGTGTAGATCCCGCGCACCAGAAGCTCGGTAACGCGTTCTGGATGGCTTTCGGCATAGGCGAGAGCCAGCGTCGAGCCCCAGGAGCCGCCGAACACCTGCCATCTTTCGACCCCAACCATCTCGCGAAGACGTTCGATGTCGGCAACCAGATGCCAGGTCGTATTGGCCTCCAGGCTCGCATGTGGCGTCGAGCGGCCGCAGCCGCGCTGATCGAACAGGAGCACGTCATAGAGGTCCGGATCGTACATCCTCCGCTGGGCCGGGGTGCAGCCGCCGCCCGGGCCGCCGTGGAGGACGACTGCAGGCTTGGCCCCCCGGGTGCCGACCCGTTCCCAGTAGACCATGTGGCCGTCTCCGACATCGAGGTGACCGCTGTCATAGGGTTCAATCTCGGGGTAGGGGGTACGAAGCAGTTCGGTCATCAAAAGTCCCTTCGATCTACGCGGCTGCCCATGGGCAGCTGGAGTGTCGGCAATCTCACCGCCGGAAGACGTAGGCAAGCACGGTCGCCCCCTTCGCCAGCAGCGCGCAGAGCAGCCGCTTCGGCATCGCGAGTTCGGCGTTCGCCGGTCATAAATGCAACCCGCCCTGCGGCCAGATCTCGGTGTCGTGATCAGGATGCTGGAAGGAGATGATCTGCTCCTGCTGCACGGCATCTGCCGACGAATCGCGGACCGGCGCCTCGAAGATTGCAGTCACCCACGGGA
>JAEYTV010000437.1 GCA_023433855.1 Pseudomonadota bacterium
TCAATAACGCCATGTCGATCACTCCATAGCCCCCGCTGAAAACATGCGAGGGAAGGTTGGAACATGGGTCAATTCTCAATGGAAATATCAGGCCACGCCGGGTCAATTCTCAGTGGCAATCAACAGCTACCGCACTCCTTGCCTTATTCGTATCGCCCCTTATTCCAGCGGATCTTCCAGCCAAGATCGGAGCGGATGCCGTGGACAATATCCTCGGTATCAGGCGGACAAGGTACGTGTACGAGACGCGGCCGCTAAGGTTGGAGAGCCGTTGCCGCCATCATGGCGTTAGTGCATGCGTTTGATCCCAGTTCACGCGCGTTGATGCCTCGAAAGGAGTGCCGGACGCGCCGAGCTGTGGCCCGGCAGCTTATCTGCCGTACTGACGCCTTGCGCGACCATGGTATCATCTGCATCCCGGTCACTCCCAACTGCCCCGCGACTGCTTATGGCGCTTCTGCGACATGAGAGCTATCATTGCGGCCATGGAGGCGATTGAAGCGACGCTTCACATGACATTTTCAGACGGCGACGAAGCCTCCGTCCACCAGCAATTCTTCACCACCGACGAAGCTGCTTTCGCTCGATCCCAAAAACAGCACGGCCTTGGCAACTTCTTCGGTTTGGGCAAGCCTGCCGAACGGGATGGCCTGCTTCATCCACTCCTCCGCGCCGTCATTGGCTTGAAGATAAGTTTGCATGGCCGGGGTTAGGACCATGCCAGGTGAGACGACATTCACGCGTATCCCCCGACTTTTGAGGTCAACCGTCCATGTGCGGGCAAACGAGCGGATCGCAGCTTTCGTTGCGCTATAGACCGAAAGGCTGGCAAAGCCCTTGCTCCCTGCACCGGACCCCGTCAGCACGATGGAGCCACCGGCAGACATCAGCGGCAATGCCTTCTGGACGGTGTAGACCGTTCCTCTGACGTTGATGTCGAACAGGCGGTCAAAGTGGTCATCCTGGATGTCATCGACCGACGCGGATTCCGACACGCCAGCGTTGGCGTGGACCACATCTACCCGACCGTGCTCGCTTTTGATCTGGGCGTAGAGGCGGTCCATATCTGCAGGATTGCTGACATCCCCTTGAAACCCGATCGCACCATGGCCGATTTCGGCCAACGCCTCTGCAAGACGTTCAGCGTTGCGCCCTGTGATGTAAACAACGGCGCCCTCGGCCGCAAAAGCCTTGGCCGTTGCGAGGCCAATACCGTCTGTTCCGCCCGTGATCACTACGACTTTTTTGTGAAATCTCGTGTTCATTCCTATTTGCCTTACATAAATGGAGTATTGCTCCATTTACTATATGGAGGCATCATCCACTTCGCAAGCCCCGCGTTGAAGGAAAAAAGACTTGACCGATGAAGCCCCGTTGAGAGCCGATGCCCAGCGCAACCGGGAACGCATCCTCTCGGCCGCAGAGGAAGTGTTCGTGGAACAAGGTGCCAACGTAGCCTTGGAAGAGGTGGCGAAGCGTGCCGGAGTTGGTATTGCGACGCTCTATCGACGGTTCCCGACGCGTGAGGAGCTCCTGGCCGCAGCCTACAGCGCTCGATTCGAGACGTTCGCCCAAACAAGTCTGTCGCGGGATGCCCAGCTTGATCCCCTTAGCGCAATACGTGCCTACCTGGAGGAACTGGTCCAACACAGCAACGTCTATCGCGGACTTGCTGCATCGCTTGGAACGGTCCTGGCTGTTGGGACGCCCGGATGCGTCGCGACGAGCAATGAAGGTGCCCGGCTTCTGGATCGGGCGCAAAAGGCGGGGGTGGTTCGGCCTGATATCAGTTTCGACGATCTCATTTGCGTGGCGATGGCGATCTCTCTGGCGACCGAAAAACAGGGATCACCGAAAGCTCGCATCGCTCATCTGGTGGGGGTATTTCTGGATGGAATCGGCATCCGCTGATTGCGGCTCCTGATGATTGCTCATGGCCCATCAGCGCGCCATGGAGCATGAGGTCCGATCAGACATCTCGCTCACGGCACGCTTCCCTCCTCGCGTCACTATTGGAGCCACTTGCGGAAGGCCTCGCCGGCCGCTTCAATCAGCTCTTGATGAATTCTCGCCCGCGAGTGCCCACTCCCATCTGAGCAGATCGGTTCGTCTATATCCTCGGATTTGGCTCGCGCGGGCGCATCCGGTTTGCATACTCCAAACATGCTATAATGGCTCGCTTCGGGAATAACTCTATAGCGGCTTGACGGGATTGCTCCGGCGACACCTGTGGCAAGGGTAGTCAAAGGTATCGCGTCAGGCCGGCCGAGATTGACGATCTCGACGGGGATCGAAACCTTACGGAACGACGCCATCTCGAAGACATCCACTGGCGCGGGATCGATTGCCATGGCGAACTTGATCCTTTTCTGGTGGTTATCGCGGCCGGCAGGTCCCATATCCATGTCATGAAGATCAATGCCGCTTTGTCTGACCCACCCACAAAGAGAGGGGTTAACAGTGGCGGCGTCGCAGTAGCTTGCGAGACGAGATGGATCGATCCGGCCTCCAGCCAAAGACAAGGCTGTATTTCCGCCCATTGAGAGACCAAGGACGCCCACCTTTCCCACCTCAATATGGCCATCAAAAAACGTCTGTTCTTCCAAAAGGTCTAATGCCGCGCTGATGTCTGGAGGCCTTAGCCAAAGCTTCATCGTCTCGGCCGCCGATCTGCCGCTCCCTCCATTGCCCATATGAAGAGGAGCCGCGACGACGAACCCACGACTTGCCAGTGGGGCGGCAATCCAACTAACGGCCTCTGGCGTCCCTCCTAAGCCAGCGCCATGAGACAGCAAGATGACAGGGTACCTGCCGTGGGCGACAGGTGCGCCAAGCATGGCTTCGGCCCCTACGAACAACGGACTGTCACCAACAGTGATCGGCTTTCCGCCAAGACCTGCCGGGTACCAAACAAGGACTGGAATGTCTCGGCCACGCTCCTCGGAGCAAATGTTGAACCATTGCACGCCCGGTAATCCACTCGCTGCACACGAGGGCTCGGCTGCGGCAACTAAGCTGACGCATAACAGCGACAGGATGCTGGCCAATGTTCTCATCGGCGTTCCTTCATAAGATCAACTCAACGGAACTTGCAGAGGAGGAGGGATATAACGAATGGCAAAGGGGTCGAAGGCATGCGCTTCGCGACAGTTTACCCGTCAGTCTGCACAGTAGCAGGATAACCACTTTTTACCTCACAGTAATGACCGCTGTTGGCGCAAAGGGTCTAATCCGGCATCGACAACGCGTCTTGCCGGAAGACCTGCCGTTTCGGGTCAAGCGCGACAATCAACTCGAATGGCCGGCGATCGAGTTTTGAGCCCCTCTGGAGATCCACGGAGCCATTCATGGCGAAGCGGCATCCGTCCACCCATCGGAAGCGCTCGCGCACCAGACCAACAACGTCCGGATGCTCCACCATCAGCCGCTCCGCTTTCACGAAGGCGAGAGTTCCGGAGCATGCGGGGTCTTCGACGTCCTCCCCGAACGCCATCAGTAACGCAACAGCCGACACGGGTGCCGCGAAGGAAAGGACGTTGATTACACGCGATCTGACCAAGGCTTTCCCTCACCATCCGTCATTCGTCGCCCGCATCGGTCCGACATCTCCGCCAAGCGTCGGCTCGACGAGAATAGACTACCCTCCCGGACAAGCCAATCATCGAGCCGGGGACGGCATCCGGCAGACTCGTTTGTCGCCATACAAGGCGATGGCACGCCACCGGTAAACCGAGGCGATTAACGTTACAGGAAGTTTCAACTTTATTTCCGCTCGGATTATACTAGGACAGTTGCAGCGGAATTTCTTAACCAAGGTATTTCATGAAATTCGGGACAAGTGGTCTTCGCGGCCTTGTGACGGATCTGGAGGGGCGCGCCTCTTCGCTGTACACGCAGGCGTTTGCTGAATACCTAAAAGAGACGGGAGCAGCTGGCGCCGGCAGTGTCGTTCTCGTCGGCCGCGACTACCGGGCTTCCAGTCCCGGGATTGCCGC
This sequence comes from Pseudomonadota bacterium, assembly GCA_023433855.1. Lineage (GTDB taxonomy): Bacteria > Pseudomonadota > Alphaproteobacteria > Rhizobiales > Rhizobiaceae > Neorhizobium. The sequence goes on from JAEYTV010000437.1 coordinate 3,996, forward strand.
GACGGTGATCGGCGCGCTGCAGCGCGCCGATCTGAAACCCGTCGATTGCGGTGCGATTCCCACGCCCGCGCTGGCACTCTACGGATTGAAGCTGGGTGCGGCCTCTCTGATGGTGACCGGCTCGCATATCCCCGATGACCGCAACGGCATCAAGTTCTACCGGCCGGACGGCGAGATCGACAAGCAGGACGAAGAACGGATCACCGCCATCGCCGCCCGCCTTGGGGCACGGGAGATCGACTTTTCACCCGGTGAGGCCCCGGATGGCTCTGCAGATGCGGAGGCGCTGTTTTATGCCCGCAACATCGCTTTGTTGCCGCCTGGAGCTTTGGCGGGACTCAAGATCGGCGTCTACCAGCATTCGACGGTCGCTCGCGACCTGCTTGTCCGGGTTCTTCGTCATCATGGAGCGGAGGTGGTTCCGCTCGGGCATTCCAGCCGGTTCATCCCCGTCGATACGGAAGCGGTCTCGGCCGAGACGGTCGAACTCCTGCGCGGGTGGGCAAGGCAGCACAACCTCGACGCCGTCGTTTCGGCCGACGGAGACGGAGACCGCCCGCTGGTTGCCGACGAACACGGCGAGCCCCTGCGCGGCGACCTGCTGGGCCTGATAACGGCGCGTTTTCTTGACGCGGCGCTCGTTGCGACGCCCGTGACCTCCAATTCCGGGATCGAGGCGGCGGGCAATTTCCAGGTCGTGAGGACAAAGGTCGGCTCGCCCTACGTGATCGCCGCCATGCTGGCCGGCTTGAAGACCGGCGGAACGGGAGTGATGGGTTTTGAGGCCAATGGCGGGGTTCTGACTGCTTCGTCATTCGCCGTGTCCGACGGAGTGCTCGATCCGCTTCCGACCCGCGACAGCTTCCTGCCGGTTCTGGCGACCCTCTATCTTGCAAGCCGGGAGAAGAAGACGCTCTCGGAGATCGCGTCGATGTTCCGGCTCCCGGTCGCGATCGCGGACCGACTCGAGAACTTCCCGGTCGAAACCAGTGCCGCGCTGATGACGCATCTGCGCGGTGGCGACGCCAATCTCGTGTCCTTCCTGGCGCCGATCGCTCCCGTTCGCGACAAGAACGACATCGACGGCCTGCGCGTGACGCTCGAAGACGGCCGAATCCTCCACCTGCGGCCGTCGGGGAATGCGCCGGAAATGCGTTGTTATGTGGAAGCCGAGACGGACGAGGCGGCGCGATCCTTGCTGGCGCAGGGTCTTGGGCTGATCGGGGCCTGGGCTGCGGAGACCCGGCGATGACCCCTTGCCGAGCACCAACGAACCGGAGAGCGCTTCTATGAATACCAGGATCAT
>JAEYTV010000462.1 GCA_023433855.1 Pseudomonadota bacterium
CCTTCTTCCAGAACGACTTCTCCGGCCGCATCGTCACAAAAGTATGGTCGGCCGGGCAAGCGACCGGCGACGTTCTGACCTCGTTCATGGAGAGTGTCTGGTTCGTCGCGATCTACTCGGTGTCGACGATTGTGCTGGTCGGGCAACTCGATCGGCGGCTGGCGCTCGTGGTGGTCGCGTGGCTTGCGATCTTCGCGGTGCTGGCGCGCTATTTCGTGCCGCGCATCCGGGAGCATGCAAAGGCGTCTGCGGAGGCCGGGTCGATGATCAGCGGCAGGATGGTGGATGCCTATTCGAACATCCAGACGCTGAGGCTTTTCGGGAGTGATGAAGCCAACGACCGCTACATGCGTTCGGGTTTCGACAGCTTCCAGGCGACGATCATCGCTTTTACCCGGCTTTTGACCAGCGTGCGCGCATCCATGGCCTTCCTGTCCGGGATCATGATCGTCACCATGGCAGCAACAAGCGTACATCTTTGGCTTTCCGGACTGATCAGCTCCGGAGCGGTCGCCTTCACGCTGGCCTTGATGCTGCGCCTCAACTTCCTGCTCGGCCGCCTGATGACGCAGCTCAACAGCATCATGCGCAACATCGGCACCATCCAGAATTCCGCCGAGCTGATCTCCCAGCCCATCGGCCTGACCGATGTCCCGGACGCCGCAATCCTAACGGTCAGGCGGCCTGAAATCCGTTTCGAGAATGTCAGCTTCCACTACGGCAGGAGAGGGAGCGTCATCGACAACCTTTCGCTGACCATCCGCCCGGGCGAAAAGATCGGCATCGTCGGCCGATCGGGTGCGGGCAAATCCACCCTCGTCAACCTGCTCCTGCGGTTCTACGACGTGGAGGCAGGGCGCATCCTCATCGATGGCCAGGATATCTCCAGGGTGACGCAGGAATCGCTTCGGGCGCAGATCGGCATGGTGACGCAGGACACGTCGCTGCTGCACCGGTCGATCCGCGACAACATCCTCTTCGGCAGGCCTGATGCCACCGAAGCGCAGCTTCTGGACGCAGCACGGCGAGCCGAGGCGGACAGCTTCATCGAGACGCTCGATGACCAACGCGGGCGGAAGGGTTTTGACGCCCATGTGGGCGAACGAGGGGTGAAACTTTCAGGGGGGCAGCGGCAGCGTGTCGCGATCGCTCGGGTCATGCTGAAGGACGCACCCATCCTGGTGCTGGACGAGGCGACGTCGGCGCTCGATTCCGAAGTCGAAGCCGCGATCCAATCGAACCTCGAGCGGCTGATGCAGGGAAAGACCGTCATGGCGATCGCCCACCGGCTTTCGACGATTGCTGCCCTTGATCGGCTGATCGTGATGGACAAGGGCAGGATCATCGAGGAGGGGAGCCACCACGAACTGATCGCCCGCGGTGGTCTTTACGCCGAGCTTTGGGCGCGCCAGTCGGGCGGGTTCCTTGCGGCGGACGCGGCGCAGTAGCCGTCCCTCAGTCGGAGGACGTCGACGGCGGCAGTGCTATCTCCGCCAAGAGACCTGCGTGGTTCGAGCCATGGGCTTGAGGCAGGGTCCGGAGCGAACGGATCTCAAGAGGCGACCGGACATAAACATGATCGATCGCCAGCCCGAAGGGGCCGGCGCGGATCGGCCAGGTTGCGGGTTCCCAGCTGTAGGTTCTCAGTCCCGTGAGCTTCAGAAAGCGCCGCATGTTGGGCGCAAGACTGGAAGCGTTGAAGTCTCCCGACACCAGGAGCGGTCCCTCCGCCTCCGACAGAAGCAGCGCTGCATTGTTCAGTTCGAGCGACTGGAAATTGTCGAAATAGGGTTTTGTCGTGTGGATGCCGGCAAAACTGATCACCTGACCCGCCACCTTCACCTTGGCGAGAATGAAGCGATCGGGAAATATGTCGCTTAGCGAGGCGACGACCGGGTCCTCGAGGGGCGTTTTCGACAGCATCAGCTGATCGCAGTCCTGGATGATGACGCCGCAGCCGATCCGGTAGGGGTAGGTGCTGGCAATCTCGTCCATGTGAACCCTCAGCGGAGGAGCCTCCATGATATTGACCAGGTCGGCGCCTGAGGAGGCGATCTCCCGGACGATGGCTTCCGCGTTCTCGAAGTTGTCGTTCAGGACGTTGAAGGATAGTAGCCGGAATGTCGGCCTCTCGATATCCGTTTCCGGAGCGATGAAGTCGCGGTTCATCAGGACCGCGTGCCCCCCGAAGAGCAAGGAGGCGGCAACGAGAAAGCAGACCCCGAGGTGGCGTCGAAGACAGAGGGCCACGAGCATGGCAAACATGCATGCAATGGCAGCGTGCAGCTGCAAGCTGTAGAGGATCGCCAGGGACCAGTGAGGGTGAAGATATCTCGTGCCGATCGCGGCAAGAACAAGCGACACGATGACGCAGATGGCAACCGTTACTGCTTGTCTCATGCTGACCTGCCCGCAACCGCCGCCACGTCTTTCGCCCCCGCCTATCATGCGGTGGTTTATGTTGCAATGCGACATCGGCGATGCGGTTAATGCACAAACAGGGACTTGGCTGCCTGCCCGAGTGTATCGTCGCCTCGAGCGGACGTGTCACGTCTTGCCTCGCGAGGTCTTGCGGCGTTTCCTGAGGTCCTGCGGAAGGTCCCCGGTTTTCCTCCGACAAACTCGTTCGGGAGGCTTGCCAACACTAGACATGTTTTGCGATCAAGCATAGAAAGCGCCCGATTGTTGGGGGATTCTATGTTTGGATTGTGTCGAACGGGATCGTCCGCAGAGGCGAGGCGGGTTTTTTGCGAATTGCGTGAGAAGGAAGATTGAACCGTGAGCGAGCACGAGACACATAGCGAGACGGTGGGGGAACCCACTCGCCGTGATTTCCTATATCTGACGACGGGCATGGCCGGCGCCGTCGGTGCAGCGGCGGTCGCTTGGCCGTTCATCGACCAGATGCGGCCGGATGCGTCGACGCTGGCACTCGCCTCGATTGAAGTGAATGTCGGCGCTCTGGAGCCGGGCATGTCCCTGACCGTCAAGTGGCGGGGCAAGCCGGTCTTCATCCGCAACCGGACGCAGCAGGAAATCGAGGAGGCCAATGCCGTCACCCTCGCCGATCTGAAGGATCCGATCGCCCGCAACGACAATATCGACGCTGCTGCCGAAGCGACGGACCTGGCCCGTTCCGCCGGTGAGGGCAAGGAGAACTGGATCGTCATGATCGGCTCCTGTACCCACCTCGGCTGCGTTCCGCTCGGCCAGGCCGGCGAATTCGGCGGATGGTTCTGTCCCTGCCATGGCTCGCATTACGATACGGCAGGCCGTATCCGTAAGGGGCCTGCGCCGCAGAACCTCGCCATTCCGACTTTTACATTTGCGTCCGACACAGTGATCAGGATCGGGTGAGGGGATTTAGTTTATGAGCGGTCATTCCACATACCAGCCGTCGACCGGCGTCGAGAAGTGGATTGATGCGCGGCTTCCGCTGCCGCGCATGATCCACGACAGTTTCGTTTCGTACCCCGTCCCCCGCAATCTTAACTACGCCTACACCTTCGGGGCCATGCTGTCGGTCATGCTGATCGTGCAGATCCTGACGGGCGTGGTGCTGGCCATGCACTATGCCGCTTCGACCGGCGTTGCTTTCGACTCCGTCGAGAAGATCATGCGCGACGTGAACCATGGTTGGCTGCTGCGCTACATGCATGCCAACGGCGCCTCGGTCTTCTTCATCGCAGTTTATCTCCACATCGCCCGG
>JAEYTV010000479.1 GCA_023433855.1 Pseudomonadota bacterium
AGGTTCCCGCCCGCCCGAAGGGCGAAGAGGAACGTCGACGCGGCAAGCTCACCATCACGACCGTGAGCGGCGAGGACGACGAGGGTGCACGCGGCCGGTCCATGGCTGCCATGCGGCGCCGGCAGGAGAAGTTCCGCCGGAGCCAGATGCAGGAGCCGCGCGAGAAGGTCATGCGCGAGGTGACCCTGCCGGAAACCATCACCATTCAGGAACTGTCGCAGCGCATGTCCGAGCGCGCGGTCGACGTTATCAAGTTCCTGAGGAAGGAAGGCCTGATGATGAAGCCGGGAGACGTCATCGACGCCGACCTGGCGGAACTCATTGCCGTCGAGTTTGGCCATACGGTCAAGCGTGTTTCCGAGTCAGACGTCGAAACCGGCATCTTCAATGTTGCCGACGACGAAGGCGAAATGGTTTCCCGTCCCCCTGTGGTCACGATCATGGGTCACGTCGACCACGGCAAGACGTCGCTCCTCGACGCCATCCGTCATGCGAACGTGGTTGCCGGTGAGGCCGGCGGCATTACCCAGCATATCGGCGCCTACCAGGTAGAGCAGAACGGCCAGAAGATTACCTTCATCGATACCCCCGGCCACGCAGCCTTCACGGCGATGCGCGCCCGTGGTGCCCAGGCGACGGACATTGCGATCCTGGTGGTCGCGGCCGACGACAGCGTCATGCCGCAGACGATCGAGTCCATAAACCACGCCAAGGCGGCCAACGTACCGATCATCGTGGCGATCAACAAGATCGACAAGCCGACCGCTAACCCGCAGAAGGTTCGTACCGAACTCCTGCAGCACGAGGTTTTCGTGGAAAGCATGGGCGGTGAGGTGCTCGACGTGGAGGTCTCGGCCAAGAACCAGACCAACCTCGACAAGCTGCTGGAAGCTATTCTGCTTCAGGCTGAAATCCTCGACCTGAAGGCCAATCCGAACCGGACGGCCGAAGGTACCGTGATCGAAGCCCAGTTGGATCGTGGCCGTGGTGCGGATGCGACCGTGCTGGTGCAGAAGGGAACGCTTAAGCCGGGCCAGATCATCGTCGCCGGGGATCAGTGGGGCCGGGTGCGCGCGCTCGTCAACGACAAGGGCGAACACGTCAAGGAAGCCGGGCCGGCTACGCCGGTCGAAGTTCTCGGCCTGTCGGCAACGCCTGCGGCTGGCGACCGGTTCGCTGTTGTCGAAAGTGAAAGCCGCGCACGCGAGATCTCGGAATATCGCCAGCGGCTTGCCCGCGACAAGGCAGCTGCCCGCCAGTCCGGATCCCGCGGTTCGCTCGAGCAGATGATGACGCAGCTTCAGAGCTCCGGTTTGAAGGAGTTCCCGCTGGTCATCAAGGGCGATGTCCAAGGCTCGATCGAAGCCATCATTGGCGCTCTCGAGAAACTCGGCACCGATGAAGTGCGGGTTCGCGTTGTACATTCCGGCGCGGGCGCGATCACCGAGTCCGATATCTCGCTTGCAGAGGCTTCCGACGCTGCCATCATCGGGTTCAACGTCCGCGCCAATGCGCAAGCCCGCGCATTCTCCGAGCGTACGGGTATCGAGATCCGTTACTACAACATCATCTACGATCTGGTAGACGATGTTAAGGCTGCGATGTCGGGCCTTCTTTCGCCGGAGCGCCGCGAGACCTTCCTCGGCAATGCCGAGATCCTCGAAGTGTTCAACATCACCAAGGTCGGCAAGGTCGCCGGTTGCCGCGTGGTGGAAGGCAAGGTGGAACGTGGTGCGGGCGTGCGCCTGGTACGCGACAACGTCGTCATCCACGAAGGCAAGCTCAAGACGCTCAAGCGCTTCAAGGACGAAGTCTCCGAGGTGCCGGTCGGACAGGAATGCGGCATGGCCTTCGAGAACTACGAAGACATCCGCGCAGGCGACACGATCGAGTGCTTCCGCGTAGAGCACGTGACACGGACCCTCTAAGCCGTCCTTCAGAACAACCCAGCCGCCGGGAGCAATCCCGGCGGTTCTCTTCTCGCAGGCCAGGCAGGCTCGTGGTATGTCGATCACCCGCTGCGAAAGGCTTGAGAGGAAGACATGGCCATTTCATTTGACCTGACCGGCAAGACGGCGATCGTGACCGGTGCCAATACCGGCCTTGGGCAGGCAATCGCGGTAGCCCTTGCGGGTGCCGGTGCCGACGTGGCGCTGGTCGGCCGTTCCTCGATGGTCGAGACGGAAGCGGCCATCGCCGCCGCCGGGGGGCGGGCCAGATCCATTCAGGCCGATCTTTCGACCCTCGAACCTATCGACCGCATCGTGCAGGATGCACTTGCTTGGACCGGGCGAGCGGACATCCTTGTCAACAATGCCGGTATTATCCGCCGGGCCGATGCCGTCGACTTCACCGAGGCCGATTGGGATGCTGTCATGGATGTGAACCTCAAAACGGTCTTCTTTCTTAGCCAGGCTTTCGCGCGCCATCTGATCGCCTCCGGAAAACCGGGCAAGATCATCAATATAGCTTCCCTGCTGTCGTTCCAGGGTGGCGTTCGCATTCCTTCCTACACAGCGTCGAAGAGTGGTCTTGCGGGGCTCACCCGCCTGCTTGCCTGCGAGTGGGCGGCAAAGGGCATCAATGTGAATGCCATCGCGCCCGGTTACTTCTCGACCAACAATACCGAGGCGTTGCGCAACGATCCCGATCGCAATGCCGCCATCCTCGGCCGGATTCCGGCTGGCCACTGGGGGCAGCCGGAGGAACTCGGTGGGGCCGCGGTCTTTCTGGCAGCTCCAGCTTCGGACTACGTGCACGGGATCGTGCTTCCGGTCGATGGCGGCTGGATGGCCAGGTAGGCGGCGCACTCTGACGTCACCCCCAATCCTTTGAACTTGATCCTGGCACTCACGAATTATTAGTTGCCAATTCTACTCATGTTTATTATCCGGTAGCAGCAACAGACGAGGCCCGGGGAGGGCTCTTGCCTACCTGTTCCTGCCAGCCGATCCGCAACCGTCAGGCTGGGCGACAATTCGGAGTACCGCCTGATGACCGTCGATCCGAAGCCTGCCCCTTGCCTGCGCCAGAACAGGAGTTGGACCTCGATCGCTCTCGTGGCATTTGCGCTCAACGCATCAAGCGCGATGGCGCAAACGGCGGCACCCGATCCGGCGACGCCTTCAGCCCCCGCTCAGCAGGGAGTGCAGACAGGGCCGCAGGGGAATGGCGCCACTACCCCGGGAATTCCACAAGCCGACCCGTCCGTGGGGTCGCCCCAGACCCAGAACGGCTCCATTATTCCTGACGCCGCTCCTGCAGCTCCGGCCTCCACGTTGGCTGCGCCGGATCAGGCATCGACGACGACCGCAGAGCCCACCCAGGGACGGGTGACCGGGATTGCGACTCCGTCACCCGATGATGCAAAAGCCACACCCCCGGGTGGTTCGCAACAAGGCGCAACCGTCACGGAACTCCTCGAGCCGGAGCGGCAGCCGAACCTCCCGCACGATCTCTCGCCGTGGGGCATGTTCATGGCCGCCGACTGGGTGGTGAAGGCGGTCATGCTGGGTCTCGCGTTTGCATCCCTCGTGACCTGGACTGTCTGGCTGGCGAAGACAGTGGAGCTTGCGGGCGCCCGGGCACGAGCCGGGAAAACGCTAAAGGTGATCCGCTCATCCCGCTCGTTGGCTGAAGCGGTGAATGCCATCGGCTCCCGTGGAGGTCCAGCAGCGCTGATGCTGCGGGCGGCAGCGGAAGAAGTGCAGCTCTCCGAAGCTGCACTCGACCATGCTGAAAACGGCGGCGTCAAGGAGCGCGTTGCCTCCGCATTGTCGCGCATCGAAGCCTATGCGGGACGCCGGATGTCGCGCGGCACCGGCGTGCTGGCGACAATCGGCTCGACTGCACCCTTCGTTGGCTTGTTCGGCACGGTGTGGGGCATCATGAACTCGTTCATCGGCATATCGCAAGCCAACACAACCAATCTCGCGGTCGTGGCACCCGGCATTGCCGAAGCGCTGCTCGCCACCGCGATCGGTCTGGTGGCAGCTATTCCCGCGGTGGTGGTCTACAACGTCTTCGCCCGCGCCATCACTGGCTATCGGCAGCTTCTCGCCGACGCCGCAGCGGGAATCGAGCGCCTGGTCAGTCGCGACCTTGATTTCCGCAAGGTTCCGCCCGGCAGTCGCAAGGGGCCTGTTTCGCTGGTTGCAGGAGGCTGATCGACATGGCCGGCGGCATCCGAGAACGTCAGGGCGACGAACTGGCGGAAAACCACGAGATCAACGTGACGCCCTTCATCGACGTGATGCTGGTTCTTCTGATCATCTTCATGGTGGCCGCACCACTGGCGACGGTGGACGTGAATGTCGATCTTCCCGCTTCCACTGCCAGGCCCGCCGAACGGTCGGCTGAGCCGCTCTACCTGACGGTCAAGGAGGATCTGACGCTCACTATCGGCAACGATCCCGTTGCCAAGGAGCAACTTTCAGCCGCCCTCGACCGGATCACCGACGGTGACAAGGATACCCGCATCTTCTTGCGCGCGGACAAGGCCGTGGACTACGGCCAGTTCATGGAGGTCATGAATCTTCTGCGCGATTCGGAGTATCTGAAGATCGCCTTGGTTGGACTTGAGGCGGTTCCAACTCAGCCAGGGGCGTCCGCGCGAGCCGCGATCTCCTCTCCAGAAGAGTCGACCCCCGCCGCTGCAATCGCGCCGGGAGATAACAATCCATGAGCCTTGTCGTTTCGCAGACAGGCCCAGGCGGGCGCGTCGGCGAGCTGGCGCTCTGGAGCGTTGCCGGCCTTCTGATGCTGTCGGTTCACTTGGCAGCCGCAGCTCTTCTGATGAAGGAAAGTCCTGACGCCGCTACCGACAATGCGCCGCCAGCGGCGATCATGATCGAACTGGCGCCGGAACCCGAAGCGGCCAAGACGGACGAGGAGCAGATCGCACCGGACGCTCAGGAGCAGGAAGAGGTCAGGAGCGACCAGCTCGACCCGAGCGAGGATCCACTCCCCCAGCCCGACCCCTTGCCCGAGCAGACGCCTGAGCCGGTTGAGCCTCTACAGGAGTTGCCAGAACCGATCGTAGAGCAACCTGCGGCGGAAGAGCCGCAACCGACGCCTCAACTAGCCGAGCCGTTGCACGAACCCCAGCCGGAGCCGGTGGAGCAGATAGAGCCGCTGGAGCAGCAAATGACGGCCGCTCTTGAAAATGTCGAAGTGCCCCTCCCTCTGGCGCGACCACAACCGCGGCCGGTCGAGAAAGCGGAGCCCAGGAAGCCGGAAACCCGGAAGGAGCCGATAAAGCGGACCCAAAGGCCGAAGGAGCAGCAGGCCCGTCAGGAGATGGCTGAAGCAAGGGTGCAGGCAAAGCAGTCAAACCGAACCGCGGCCAGCCAGACATCGACCGGATCGATTGCTCCGTCCATCTCGCCGGCAAAGTGGAAATCGCGCGTGTCGGCGAAGCTTGCGAGGAATGCACGCAGATGCCCGGGCAACGCGACGGGCACTGCGGCGGTGCGATTCAGCTTCGATGGAAGCGGCAACGTGACCAATGTGTCTCTGTCACGTTCGTCGGGAAATTCGTCCATAGACAACTACATCGTCTCGGCGGTGCGACGCGCATCTCCCATTCCTGCACCGCCCTCCGGCGTCGCCAGATATCTGGACCAGGCGCTGACCTGCCAATGAGGACCGAGCGTAAGGGTTGATCCGGCGAAGCCTGGGGCGCGTCCCCGGACGAACCTCGTGTGGTGGGCAGGTTTTCAGCAGGGCGTGAATGTGGGGCGCACTTGGGTGACCGCCGAACGTCAGCCATGTCTTGAAGAGGGGGAGACCGAGCCGGCCAAAGGCCTCAACGCAAAAAGCCTGGCGCGGGAGGAGGATGCGCCAGGCTTTAAACTTGATCGACAACTGGGAGGAGGAGGATGTTGTCGATCCGTATCCAACGACGCTGGGAGGAGGAGTGCGTCGTTCGATACACAAAGATATAAGCTAAACGATTAAAGCAGCCAAGCCATGTTGTTGCAACGCAGCAATGCATCAGATGCAAAGCTTGACGATGCCCTGCCGCGACGTTGCGCCCCGGACGAGAAGCTGCCCCCCTCGTCCCCCTCCATTCCAGTATCTTTGGCGCAGAACCTGTTCTATAGCAGACCGGACACTAGGCATAAGGAGACCACGATGGCAGAGATCCGGTACCACGAAGGCGACATTTCCACTGCCGACGCGGCACGCTATCGCGAGGCAGTCGCCATCGACACTGAGACCCTCGGCCTGGTTCCACGCCGCGACAGATTGTGCGTCGTGCAGCTTTTGCCCGGCGACGGATCGGCCGACGTCATCCGCATCGCTGCCGGGCAGAAGGAAGCGCCCAATCTCGTGTCGATCCTGGCTGACCCCAACCGCACTAAGATCTTCCATTATGGCCGTTTCGATATCGCCGTGCTCTTCCACACCTTCGGCGTGACCGCTGCCCCGGTCTTCTGCACCAAGATCGCCTCGCGCCTGACGCGGACATATACCGATCGGCATGGCCTCAAGGACAACCTCAAGGAACTGCTGGACATCGACGTTTCGAAGGCACAGCAGCAATCCGACTGGGCCGCAGAGGTTCTTTCGCCGGCGCAGCTCGAATACGCAGCCTCAGACGTGCTGCACCTGCACGCCTTGCGCAACAAGCTTGTCGAGCGGCTTTCGCGCGACGGCCGCACTGAGCTGGCGCAGGCTTGCTTCGACTTTCTGCCGACCCGCGCAAAGCTTGACCTACTTGGATGGGAAGAAGCCGACATTTTCGCGCATAGCTGATTGGATCGCCTCCAGTCCATCGGGCGACACACCGCATACCGACATCAGGGACAGAACGATTGTCGTCTTCTCGTGGTGCGGGCATGCGGTCGTGAGGCTGGTGATCCACCGGAACCCCGATGACACAGGCCAGCCCCAGCACGCTAAGATCCTGTTAACCCTTCCCGCCTATCCTCGCCCGACCTGATAAAAGGGGATCGGATCGGGCATGTTGCTTCCCACCCAGCAGACCTACGGCCTTGCCGCAACCAACATGATGCAATCGATGCTGGACCGCATCGAGGAGCAGAGGCGGCAGGACGAGGAGAAGCGAACCGGCAAGGAACGCGACC
>JAEYTV010000532.1 GCA_023433855.1 Pseudomonadota bacterium
GCGCTGCTCCTTCGGCGCATGCTTGATTGTAGACAGCAAAGGAAGATGACGCTTCTCCAAACACGGTCCCACCATCCGCACGGCCCACGGCTTGGTTGACGCACGAATATGATTTTCGAGGTGTGCACGAAATTCATCCTGGACCGGCAGTCCGCGATAGTTCTCAATCCGATACTGCGGGAGCCCCGCGAACTGATCGAACACTAGAGGCAAACGCTCGTTCAGGAACTTTTCTAATTCGAGGAGCCAGGCAATGCCAGACCCAATCGAGCCAAAGAGCTGCATCGGCCGAGGCGGATTCTTCCATCCGCCACGACGTGCGAACTCGAAGCCAAACTCAATGAGCAATTCATAAGGAATGCCCAGTTCGTCAGCCCGCTGCCGTGCATGCCAAAGTTCGGTAAGTGAGGCGCTGGGCTTCAGGAAAAGGCGAGTTCCCAAACCCTGCCTAACTTCGGCTTCATCGCGATCGCCGTTAAACCTGACATACGCCTTGAAACCCTTGCTGTATAAGCTGGCAAAGTGCCGGCTAGCAGTAGTCGGCGTCATGAAGCGATACTCGAACCACTTCTTGTTCGCGACTTCGCGCTCGCGTGCAAGAACGTCAGGCATGATCAGGCGCATGGCTTCGAGAGTGTCATCCAGCCACTGGGCGGATGAATTGCAATAAAAGGTCATGGGTTCTCCTGCGGACGAGAGGTATCGTCCGGCTAAATGATCGTTGTTTGGGTGCGAGCGCTTGCCATCTAGTTATAGCGAGATCACGATCGGAGCGCATACGATTGTGACAGAAATTTTCTCGCTTCGAGTAGGCTGCCTTTGACTCGAAGATTCGCCGTGGCGCGTTCCGTTGAAGAGAATGGAATTGCAGCACCTGGCTATCGGCGCTCGCCTGAGAGCTTCCCTGTCGATTTCCAACATGGGAGGTTCCAGACGCCGGACTCGTCCGGGCACTGAATCGATCCCCATCATGCTCCTTGCATTTTTCTAGGACTTCGACTTTTGACATCGAAATGCGGATGAGCGTGATGACGAGGCTGGTTCTGATGAGGAGGACAGGCGGCACCGAGAAGCGGCTGACGAAAAGAAGTCGCGCTGCAGGTCGGCTATTCACCGGCTGCGAACACTATCGCTATTGGTGGATGCGGCGTCGATGATGGGAGTTTCCTCTATCGGAATATGCGCGCCACATCGCCGGTAGATTGATCAATGTTCAGCCTTGGTGGATCCGCATGGAAACGTTTTCGCCACTGAGGATTAAGGCGATCCGCGTCAAGCCCGCACGAGTTTGCCACGCTCACCTGCAGTTCGACCCGTCTGATGTGCGAGAGCTCGACATAACTCCGGAGATGACGCACGCTCTACAACCTGAAGACGCTTGGTAACCTTGACAGATCGGCGAAAAACGCGATTTCGGAGAGTTTCTGTCAAGATAGCGTAAAGAAGATGCAAGGTTGCTGCGGAAATCCGCAACGATTTCGCATTTTCAGCAGGCAGATATACAACCAATAGGCGGTAGTATCTTCACGAAAGCAAGCCTGCGCAAGGCTCCCGTCAAGGTTCGTCAAGGCGTCTGTCAAGGCGTCTGTCAAGGCGGGTTGCGCGTCGATCGATCTATCCAAGCCTCGCAACGAGATCGTCGGCAGAGAGATGTGAGTAGCGGCGAAGCATACGCAGCTCCTTGTGACCACTGATCGTCGAGACTTCGATCACGTTCAGACCCCGCTCGAATAGCCGGCTAACACCCTCGTGGCGCAAGTCATGAAAGCGCAACTGCTTGATGCCCGCCCTCATAAGCAATCGACGCCACGCCTGCTCCAGCGCTCCTGGCGTCATTGGAAAGACCGTAGATTTATCTACCGGCGCGCGATCCTTCCAATCCATCAGCGCGTCAAACGCACGCTTAGACAAAGGCACCTCGCGGCCGGACCCGTTCTTGGTCAGTGCGAGCGTGATCACCCGGCGATTGTGCGAAATGTCGGACCATTTAAGGCCGAGGATCTCCCCTCGACGCATCCCTGTCTCGATGGCGAGGATCAGAAGCGTCTTGAAGTATGGTGTCTGTCCGCCGTCGCAGCCTTCGAGAAGCCGTTGCTCCTCGCCGCCCGTCAGTCTCCGGCTGCGCTCATTGCGGATCACCGGGCGACGAACTAGCTTCACCACGTTCTTTGCGAGCGGCAGACCCCAGTCGCGGATAGCAACCTCGAGGACGTGGCTCAGGATCGCAAGCTCGCGGACGGTGGTAGATGGAGCTACCGACTGCAGCCGCTCGTCACGGAACCCAGCGATGTCCTGCTGGCTCAGTCCGATCAGCGTCCGGTAAGAGAGGTCATGACGACGCAGCACGTTGATCCGCTGGATCTCCTGCGCGGACCCGCGCTTGCTGGGGGAGATTTCGCGCTGGTAGCGCTCCAGGAGTTGGCCGAGCGTCGTGCTTTCGAGGATCTTCGTATCAGGAGCAGCGCCGAAACGATCGACTTGGGCTTCCAGATCGCGCGCCCACTTCTCGGCTTCGAGCTTGCTGTCAAAGGATTTGCACCGGGGTTTCATACCACGCCGACGCACCTGAGCTTGCCAGCGTCCTCTGAGCTTCCGGATCGTCGCCATATGATCTCCAAACGATGTTGAAGGTCACGCGTAGGATGCCCCGGTGGGGGTGCCAAGGATTATCCCGGCACAATTTGAGCGAGAACACGCAGAGGTTCACCATCAGCTCTTGAAGCTCTGTTGCCGCTGTAGTTTGATGGTGCTGGGTAAGAGGTCCTTCCATGCGCACAGCATTTCGAGCCGCCGTAGCGGGCGCTCTTCTATCACTTCTGCTGCCTTACACGGCCGCTGCAGAAACGAAGACGTTTGGGCCTTTTGTCGTTGATGACGACAAGCCGGACGTGATCGCCATGAATGGCGAGATCGACGTGAACGACGGACTGAACTTTCGAAGGGCACTTCAAGCGGCACCGAATGCTAAGCTTGTCACGCTTAACAGCCCAGGCGGCAACGTGCAGATGGGTCTGCTCATCGCTGACGACATCCACCAGCGCAAGCTATCGACCTACATACCGAAAGACAGCAAATGCTTCTCCGCATGCTCGTTCGTCTTTCTTGCCGGTAACGAGCGGAAGGTCGACGGCGCCCTCGGCGTTCATCAAATCTCCTCCAACTCGCCAGATCTGGTAGGCGCTCAACTTGCCATTTCCGACATTCTTGAAGTCCTGAACCGCTTCGAAACGCCCATCGATGTCATGCACATCATGTTCAAAACTCCGCCCGACGATATGCATGTGTTCAGCCAGGAGGAAGTCGAGCGTTACAAGCTCAATAGGTCAGGCAGGAGCAGTCCCTCCACTTCCACTGTTGATGTGCCTGCTGCTGTCGGTAGTGCCAGCGAGAAACCACCTGAGGCACCGCCAGGGAATTCCAACGCGCCGACAGCACCGCCCGCCCCTCAGCCAGGCCAGCAGGCAAAGCTGTCGCCGCTGGAAGAGTTCACTCGTCAGCCAAACCGTATCGCAATCTACACTGGCTTGGATCTCTTCGGTGACGACATCTCCTTATCACGAGTCGCAGATGCGGCAGAGTGTGCGACACAATGCTTGACTATGAACGGAGAGTGCAAGGCATTTACCTTCAACAGCAATCCGAAAGTCAGCAAGGGTCCGAACTGCTTTCTGAAGTCGAGTGCCGGCCGAGCAGATGGCAATAGCGTTGCGTTTTCCGGTCGCTTTCTCAGCGGAGCTGAAGCCGATCCCCCAGCCATGACACTGGGGACGATCGATCCGCAGTCGGCGCTTTATGATGATGTTGATCTTCCAGGTGGAGACTTGTCACGCAGACCAGAGCAAGCCGCGAAGACACCGCTCGACTGCCGGCTCGCTTGCATCGATGACAAGCGCTGTGTGGCGTTCACCTACGTGAAGCCGAAGAAGGAATGCTGGCTCAAGGGAGCGGTCGGCACGCCCAGGTTTGCCAAGGGCATGGTATCGGGACTGAAGAAGCTCGAGACGTTCGCTCCCGCCAAGATCATAAGCCTGAACCAATGACAGATCCACAATCTGGTTCACTACTGCTGGCGGATATCTAAATCCCGCGCCGAAAAGGCGGAGTATGTGCTCGCCGTAGTGCGAGGTGTGGTCGTGGGGGTATTCGAAGTCGAGCAGTGGATGCCGGCGACCAGAGAGAACTTGCCAGACGTTCCGTATGCGGATGGATCAGAAACACATAGGCTGAGCTTTATCGCCCGGGGTGCTGAAGGCCATGCTCGGATCGGCCTTATCGACCAAGCCGGCATCATTGTTGCGACGATTGAAAACCAGCCTGGCGAACCAGGTTCCGTCTATTCCTGGTGGGGCAGGATTCCCGGCACTGTGTGTAAGACCGATATCGACACCGGCAACGAGTCAAGGTAACGGCTTAGCGACAACCGGAATATTCGGCGGATCATATTCTGCTGGACGGGTAGCAACCACATTGCCCTTGTGGTCTTGAACCGTAGCCGAAAAGAGGCTTTGCTCGATCTGCTGCTTCTTTATCTTCTGCTTTCCGTCCGCTACCTGAATCAAGTCATTAGAGTGTCCCAGGTGAGGAGGAGCGACTATGAATATTTCCTTTTTAGGAAATTGCATCTTCACCATTTCAACCGCGGGCTTCAAATCGCTGTCACGCGAGACGATGTAAGCCCGATCGTAGGTGTCCCTGTAAGCCTCATTCAAGACGTAGAGAGCGACATTTACGTCTGTTTCTTTTTCTTCGTGCTGGATCCATGTTGTTCCGCAGTCATGGCAATGCTTATGCTTGTCCTTAAATTGACCAAGGACAACATGAACGCCGGTTGTATTTAGGGCCGCCACATATTGTTCATGCCGGCTTCTCTGGTCTGGCAACCAATGAGCATATGCAGAGAAATAATACACCGCCTGGACTGCCCCTGTTTTGGGCGATGTCTGCCGATGCATAAGGCGCATCAGATCAACCCATTTCAGATGGGGCTCATTAAGACGCTTGATTGCGTGATAGAGGTTAAACCCGTCGATGAAAAAGGAAGATCGAATCATCGCAGCAGTAAAATAC
>JAEYTV010000505.1 GCA_023433855.1 Pseudomonadota bacterium
CGTCAGGCCTTGACGAGGCTGCCCGACGCGGCCGCCTCCTCACGCTGGTGCCGGTGTTTCCACCAGTCCCCGAGGAGAAGCAGGATCGGCGCCGCGATGAAGATCGACGATGTGGTCGCGACGATGACGCCGAATACCATGGGCACGGCGAAGTTCTCGACCGCGCTGCCGCCCCAGATCGCCATCGGCGCCATGGAGAGCAGGATCGCCACTGACGTATAGATGCAGCGCGCGAACACCTGGTTGATGCTCATGTCGATCACCTCCCGCAGCGGCATCTTCTTGTAGAGCCGGAGGTTCTCGCGCATGCGGTCATACACCACCACCTTGTCGTTCACCGAGTAGCCGATAATCGTCAGCAGGGCCGCGATGGCCGTCAGGTTGAAGTCGAGCTGGAACAGCGCGAAGAAGCCGACCATCTTGGTGGTGTCGAGGATGAGCGTCGCGATCGCGCCGATCGCGAAGTTCCACTCGAAGCGCCACCAGATATAGGCAAGCATCGCCACTGCCGCGAGCACGACCGCAAGCACGCCGGACTGCGCCAGCTCGCCGCTAACCTTCGGACCGACCACGTCGGTCTTGTCGAACTTCACGGCCGGATCGAGCTTGAGCACGGCCTGCTTGACCGCGTCGACCGCCTTGGTCTGCGCCTGTTCGCCGCCGTCCTGCCTCTGCACGCGGATCAGCACGTCGTTGTCGGCGCCGCCGACCTGCTGCAGCGTCACCTCGCCGACTCCGATCTCGCCGAGCGTCGAGCGCAACACCGCCAGATCGGCCGGCTGCGAGGTCGTGATCTCGACCTGGATGCCGCCCTTGAAGTCGATGCCGTAGTTGAGGCCCGGCTTGATGAACAGGATGACCGACGCCAGCGAGAGGAAGATCGACATCCCAATGCCGAGATAGCGTCCCTTCATGAAGGCGATCGACGTCTTGTCGGGGAAGAAGCGCAGCAGTGGCTCGATGGTGATCGTCTTCAACTTCTTCCTGCGCACGACGCTGGCCATCAGGATGCGAGTGACCGACACCGCCGTGAACATCGACAGGCAGGTGCCAAGGAACATGGTGATGGCAAAACCCTTCACCGGGCCGGAGCCGAACATGAAGAGCAGGCTGGTGGCGATCAGCGACGTCACATTGGCGTCGACGATGGTCGAATAAGCCCGCTTGAAGCCGTTATCCAGGGCCGCGAAGGCGCTCAGCCCCTTCTTCGCCTCCTCTCGTATTCGTTCGTTGATCAGGATGTTGGCGTCGACACCGAAGCCTATGCCGAGAATGATGCCGGCGATGCCTGGCAAGGTCAGCGTCGCCCCTATGATATTCAGCAGACCGAAAGTCAGGACGAGGTGCAGCAGCAGCGCGAAATTCGCGATCATGCCCCACGAGCCGTAGAGCGCGACCATGAACAGCACGACCGCCGCGAAACCGGCGATGCCTGTATAGATGCCCATCTTGATCACGTCGCCGCCCAGATCCGGGCCGACGGTGCGCTCCTCGATGACGGTGAGCGGCGCAGGCAGCGCGCCGGCGCGCAGCAGCGCCGACAGCGTCGAGGTCTCCTCGACGGTGAAGCTGCCGCTTATCTGGCCCGAGCCGCCTGTGATCGGCTCGCGGATGACGGGCGCCGAGAGCACCTTGCCGTCGAGCACGATGGCGAAGGGCCGACCGACATTGGCGCTGGTGATCTCCGCGAATTTCCTGGCGCCGATGCTGTCGAAACGGAAGGTCACCAGCGGCTCGTGGGTGCGCTGGTCGAAGCTGGCGCGCGCGTCGGTCAGATGTTCGCCGTCGAGCGCGATGCGGTCCTCGACCGGATATTGCGCGCCCGACTTGGCATCGGGCAGCATGGTCACGCCGCGCGGCACGGGCTCGCCATTCGCCGTATTCGCCAAGAGGTGGAACGTCATCTTGGCGGTCGAACCCAGCAATTGGCGCAGGCGCGTCGGATCCTGCAGACCGGGAAGCTGGACGAGCATGCGGTTCGAGCCGACACGCTGGATCGTCGGCTCGGCGACGCCCACCTGGTCGACGCGTTGGCGCACGATCTCCAGGCTTTGCTGTAGGGCCGCATCAAGCCGGTCGTTGAGGCCGGCCTCGGTCAGCGCGATCTTGACTAGATTGCCTTCAGTGGTGACGTCGAGGTCCTTCTGGCCACTTATGCCGATGGTCGTCGCCATCCCGCCAAGCACTTCCTGCGCCTTCGCGAGTTGATCCGGATTGTCGATGTTCACCGTGATGACGCCCGACGAAATGCGGGCCGAGCGGGAATCGATGCGCTCCTTGCGCAAGGTGTTGCGCACGTCGTCGAGCAACGAGCGCAGCCGGTCGGTCTTCAACGCAGCGGCGTCGACCTCGAGCACGAGGTGCGAGCCGCCCTGCAGGTCGAGGCCGAGCGTGATCTGCTGTTTGGGAACCCAGCTCGGCAGGGCCGCAAGCTGCTGGGGTGTGAACATGTTGGGAAGCGCCGCGAGAACGCCGGCGAGTATAAGGATGACGTAAGTCACCACGACCCATCGTGGGGTGCGCATGTCTGTTGATCCTGTCGATGGCCTTCGCCCGGCGGCTGGCGCGCGGTCAAAGCCTGAAATCGGTAGTGCGGCCCGAAGGCGCGCACCGTTCAGCTACGATCAGGATGTGGCAGGGGGAGCGCGGGCTTCGTATGGCGATGCCGCGATAAAGGCAACGGACGCGGCGGTGGGCCGCGCATGGTCGGTGCCGGTCGCGATATTCGCAAGGTTAAGGCCTTGCGCGGGCAGGAAGGCTTTCGGCTTGCCGTCGTCCCAGGATGTCGCTTTCAGGTCCCTGGCTTCGCCAGCGAGCAATTGCTGCTTCGAGACGAACGGGACCGGACGATGGCTGCCGCTGCCGAGATCGGTCGGCGAGGACTGCGACGTTGCCGGAGCAGGGCCTACTTGCGCCGTGGCCGGCCCGTAGCCCCCGGCCAGCATGACGGCAAGCAGCACGAAAAACGCCGACAGCATGTCGGTCGTCCTTCCGAGATGTGCATTGAGCCGCTTCATGTTTCCGGCCGGGAAGTCCTGCGGGCGATGGGCAGCATATAGTGCCGAATTCGGGCAATAGATAGTCGGCAGAGGTGTTTTAGGAGCGTGGCCCCGGCCCCTTCCCTTCAAAGAGGTCAGCTAGTGGGTTTGCCCGCGAGTCGCGGCCAAACGCGAATCTCGGCCTGCAAGCCCTGAGCCGGCTGGCTGCCGGTTTTTGCGAAATCCTCCCCATTATCCACATAGCCGGCACACAACATGTTGGGGTCACAAAAGTTATAAAAACGAATCCTTGACGGCTCGAAACGAGTCGCCTCTTATGGGTCATGCGCTCCTGTTTCGAGCGCGGCCGGAAGAAGTCCGGGCCGGTAATAAGTTTCCAGATTTTGTGGGGTTTGCGGCGGTTCGTTCCGACTTCCGGAGCGCTCTGTGGCGTTCATTTTTGCATGCGCATGAGGGGTGAATAGGGACAAGTGTCGGGCTGGAAAAAATACTCTGTTAACACTATATTTAGTGTTTGCGGGTATGGTCGACACTAGATACTGTGAGGTTCCCCTGAGTGGGGAATCGTTGAAAGTTTCAGATTGAGGATCCCTAGCGGGTTCGTCGGCAAGCCCGGAAATCAGGGCTCCGCAAGGAGCCATCGAGCCAGGCGGCGGACGGCAGCGAGGGAACGAGGAGGCCGCTTGGCGACGGGCGGCGATGGCGGACGCGTGTCTTGACGAGATAGGACGAGAAAGTCCCTCCGAAAGACGCTATATATAGATACCGAAGGGACCAGGACCATGCATATCGAGCGGCGCTTCACCAAGGCAGGACAATCCGCCTATGCGGAGATCGAATTCCGCAAGGCGCTTTCGGAGATCAAGAACCCCGACGGCTCGGTCGTCTTCCGCCTCGACGACATCGACGTCCCCGCCCAGTTCTCCCAGGTCGCCGCCGACATCCTCGCCCAGAAGTATTTCCGCAAGGCCGGCGTGCCCGCCCGCCTGAAGAAGGTCGAGGAGAACAACGTCCCCTCCTTCCTGTGGCGCTCGGTACCCGACGAGGCCGAACTTGCCAAACTGCCCGAGGCCGAGCGCTATGGTTCCGAGCGCGACGCCCGTCAGGTCTTCACCCGTCTTGCCGGCACCTGGACCTACTGGGGCTGGAAGGGCGGCTACTTCAAGTCCGAGGACGACGCGCAGGCGTTCATGGACGAGCTCTGCTACATGCTCGCCACCCAGCGCGTCGCGCCGAACTCGCCGCAATGGTTCAACACCGGCCTGCACTGGGCCTACGGCATCGACGGCCCCGGCCAGGGCCATTTCTATGTCGATCCCTTCACCGGCAAG
>JAEYTV010000508.1 GCA_023433855.1 Pseudomonadota bacterium
CCTCCGCTCTTGTCACGTCAGCTACCATCCTTGCCGCAGGAGGCGCCTTGAGCCTGCCGCCTGTACAGCAAGCCGCGGCGGCTGAAAGCAATGCCATCCGCCCCTTCCAGGTCAACATCTCGGAAGAAGATCTCGCGGACCTGCGCCGGCGCGTGTTGGCGACACGGTGGCCTGCCAAGGAAACCGTCGTGGATCAGTCGCAGGGCGTGCAGCTCGCCAAGCTGCAGGAACTCGTCCGGTATTGGGGGACGGATTATGACTGGCGCAAGGTCGAGGCGAAGCTCAACGCGCTGCCGCAGTTCGTGACGGAGATCAACGGGCTCGACATCCACTTCATCCACGTACGCTCCAGGCACCCGAAGGCCCTGCCGCTGATCATAACTCATGGCTGGCCGGGCTCCGTGCTCGAACTCCTGAAGGCGATCGGTCCGCTCACCGATCCCACTGCTTATGGCGGACGTGCGGAGGACGCCTTCGATGTCGTCATACCTTCGATGCCCGGCTACGGCTTCTCCGAGCAGCCGACGGAACCCGGCTGGAATGCCGACCGGATCGGGCTTGCCTGGGACGTGCTCATGAATCGCCTCGGATACGAGCGTTATGTATCTCAAGGCGGCGACTGGGGATCGGTCGTTTCGGACAAGATGGCCCGCCAGAACTTGAAGGGTCTGCTCGGCATCCATGTCAACATGCCGGCAACGGTGCCTCCGGATGCCGCCAGGGCGATGAGCGCTGGCGAACCGGCGCCGGCGGGTCTCACCGAAGAGGAAACGGCCGCATACGATGCGCTCAGCACCTTCTTCACCAAGAACGGCGCCTACGGCACGATGATGACGACCCGGCCGCAGACCGTCGGCTACGGGTTGACGGATTCGCCGGCCGGACTCGCTGCCTGGATGTACGACAAGTTCAACCAGTGGACCTATAGCGGCGGCGATGCCGAGCGGTCGCTCACCAAGGACGAGATGCTGGACGACATCACACTCTATTGGCTGACCAACAGCGCGATCTCGTCGGCGCAGCTTTACTGGGAGAACAACGCCAACAACTTCAATGCGGTGGACATCTCCATTCCCGCGGCGGTGACGGTGTTCCCGGGCGAGATCTATCGTGCGCCCAGAAGCTGGACCGAGAAGAGCTACCACAACCTCATCTACTTCAACGAGGTCGACAAGGGCGGTCACTTCGCTGCCTGGGAAGAACCGGAACTCTTCGCGTCCGAGCTCCGCGAGGCGTTCAGGTCGCTGCGGCCCCTGATGTGAGATGCCCTGGATGAATATCTGGCGCGACCAGCGCAGTTTTCGCCGGCCCTGGTTCTGGCTCCTTGCACCCTTTGTAGGAGCCTTGGCCGGCGTCCTTTACGCGCTAATCTTAAATGTCGAGGTCGTTCACTCGGCTGTTCGCGGAGCGTTCATTGGAACCCCGATAATCCTATACGAGCGTGGGATATTCTTCAGCGGATGGCGTAATGCAATCCGCGAAGCCGCGACACCGGTCTTCGTACCAGCCACGATCGCAACCTACGGGCTGATGATCGTGGTTAGCAACGCGGCTGCCGGCACCGCTCTTCATCACCTGTTCGGGTACATGCAGAGCGCACGGGAGGCGATGGTGATGTCGGATACGGGCCTGTTGTATGCACTGGCCGTATCGGCGGTGGTCGCGTTTGTGTTCCGCATAAGTGACCTTATAGGGCCGCGCCTGTTCATCAGCCTGCTTCTCGGCCGTTATCACCGCCCCACCAAGGAGGAGCGCATCTTTCTGTTCCTGGATGTATCCGACTCCACGCACTTTGCGGACCGGTATGGCGATCTGGAGACGCAAGCATACCTGGGACAGATCTTCAACGCACTCGCTGCGCCCGTCCGGCGAACCCAAGGTTCGATCGACGATTATGTAGGAGACATGGCGCTGGTTACGTGGCCCATGCATCGTGGAATGCGCGACGCCGCATGCCTTCGCTGCGTCTTCGACTTCGCCGCCACGATTAAGGCTCAATCTTCCGTGTGGCAGGCGCGGTTCGGTCAGGTGCCGCAGTTTCGCGCTGTCTTGCATTGCGGCTGGGTGGTCACAGCTGAAGTTGGCCTTGAGCGGCATAAGATCGCCTACTTCGGCGATGTCGTGAACACCACCGGACGCCTCGAAACGCTGTCCAAGTCGCTTGGCGAGCCCGTCCTAGTCTCCGCTGATTTGCTCGGTGGCATACAGGGCCTGCCACATCACCTTGCCGCCGAGTACCTAGGATTCCACGCAATCAGAGGACGGAACGAACCCCTCGAGGTGGCTGCTATCCGACTGCGATAAGGCTAATGCGCGTGCAGTCGCCAAAACGACAGTTACGGGTCAGGCAGAATATCCATCCAGAGCCGGACCCCTACAGGCTGCTAGCACTCACATATTGCGCTGCCTCGCGGATAACGTCAGCTTTCGCAATCGGCTTTCCGAAACCTGACCTGCGGCTATCGGCCCCCAAGCTGCTGGTCAGCTTGGCGCCTAAGCTCGGCCATACCGACGAAGGAATTCGGCTCCCGAAAGTCGACATCATCCTCGATGGAAAAATGTGCCATCGGCGGATTTTCCCCATGCTCTTCAAGCAAGATTGTCCAAAGCTGTTTGCTTCGCCTACTCTGGAGAAAGCAAAACCTTCGCTTAGACGATTGTAGGGTGAGGACAGGACCGACAACGCATCGGCAAGTCGACGCTGGTGCTTCAGATGCCCGGCGAGACTCGTGGCGGCCGTAAGTTCCCAAAAATGGGCTTGATGCTCGCCACCTTGCCTTATCGCCCGGCGATATAGATCCTCGATTAGGATCGGGTCGTCCAAGCCGCGCAGCGCCAGTAATTCACCTTTCATCCTCAGGATCTCTGGCACGTACCAACGGTGGTCTGTCTCGAGCGCAAAACGCAGCGTGTCGTCGATTTCCCTGAGGCTCTCGTCCAACCGCCCCATCGCGCCTAACATGAGGGCCAGTTCTGCACGAAAAAACGGGTAAAACAGCAGATACCTTGCCTCCTGCATCTGCGCGAGGCCGGAACGGAGCGAATCGACCGCGGCTTCAGGCGCGCTACGCCTCGCCGCAAGCGCGCCTCTGATGCAAAGACCAGCAGCATAGAACGGGCGCAACGAACTCTTGTATCCCGTGGCGACAAGTTCTTCGCCGAAGTCGTCGGCCTGGTCCAGTTCCCCGAGACTGAGGGAGACGAAGCCGGCTGCCCATGCGAGGGCGACGCACCAACAATGTCGGATGGTTCGTGCTCTCGCTTCCTCGATTGCTCTTTGATTCGCGACGCGGCATCCAAAAATCCCTGCGAGAGCAGGTTGACGGTGCGGTGAGCCAAGGACGAGGAGCGTGGATCGCCTCCAAGCCTGATCATATCGCGGCGGCGGCTCGCTACGGGGTAGTGATCGTTCGCCCACCGCAGCCGCTCATTGGCCTGTGGATGATCGCCAGATAGGTTTGTGGGACCCCGAGCAGCCAAGCGGGTCCTGCCGCTTTGAGAATGCCGCGGGGGCGGCGTTGTCTACTTCCTCTTTTAGTGAAGCCCGCGCCTTAGCCTCGATCTCAAGATGCCAAGCAACTTCCTACGGCGACATATGGCCGTTGTGCCGGTGATAGCCGGGCGGCCGGTTGCCGAGGGCGTCGACGGCAATCCGCAAGTCAGTATGCGCGGCTGGCGACACGGACGTCCCGCCCAAAGCCGCAGCGTGGATCGAGACGCTGGCCGCCTACCATGAGCCCGCAGAGGATCTGAAGCCGAGGTCGCTCAAGGGAAGGAAGTGGCGCCGACATGACTGAATCCCGAGTCCGGTAGGCAAGGTGGGTAGCACCCACCTTAGTCGCCTCTGTAACGTGATTGGTTACATGGTTTTGCCGACGGCGGCTTATCGTCGAAATTCAATCAATACAATCTTAGGTGGTCGCCCCCAGGCGACTTCGACTCCATTCTGGGGCCATATCAAATGTAAGGGGAAGGTGAAAAAGGGGGCTGTCATGCTCGTCAGCGTTGGTCCAGCGAAACGACCCGGCGACCGTAAAGTTATATACGACAAGGTTATTGAAGCGAGCGAAGTCGACACTGAAGGCGATCGCGCAACCTTAACAATCTTCGCCAGAGGGATGTACGGAAAGGGTGGGCGCTACAGGTACGAGTTCCAACTGACGCCGGAAGAGCTGCAGTTGTTAGGACGGATTCGTTAATCGATGCCATCCGCGCCACCCCCCCGCAATAAACCAGACGTTGCGTCCTAATTCGTGCTAACGTCCGTCTCGACGTTGGGCTCCGGGAGTGGGCTTCTGCGTTGAGGCTGGCGACGGGCGGGGGTCGAGTCGCC
>JAEYTV010000609.1 GCA_023433855.1 Pseudomonadota bacterium
CCCTGGTCCTGCATGAGCGGGATCAGTTCTCGTGCCACGAACGGGAAGGTCACGAATACTGTTGCCAGCACGATCCCTGGAACTGCGAACAGGATCTCGATGCCATGGCTCTTGAGCCATGGGCCAAGGACGCTCTGGCTTCCGAACAGGAGGACGTAGACGAGCCGGGAGATCACCGGCGAGATGGAAAACGGCAAGTCGATCAGGGTGATCAGGAAGGCCTTACCCTTGAAGTCGAACTTCGCGATGGCCCAGGCAGCGGCAACGCCGAACGCGAGGTTGAGCGGTACAGCAATCGCCGCAACGGTGAGCGTGAGACGGATCGCTGAGACGGCATCAGGCTCCGAGACAGCGATCCAATATTCGCCGACCCCCTTTCGGAAAGCCTCGATGAACACCACGATGAGAGGCAGGAAGAGAAAAAAGGTCAGGAAGAGGCCGGCGACCACGATCAGAAGCAGCTTGGTGAGCGGCGACTCGTCCGCCGGATTGCGGAAGGAGGAGCTTGGCAAAGAGTGTTCAGGCATGGCCATATCTCCGCCGGCTCCAAGCCTGGATCAGGTTGATGATCAGAAGCATGGCAAAGGCGATTGCCAACATGATGGTAGCTATCGCGGTGGCGCCCGCATAATTGAACTCCTCAAGGCGGATAACGATGAGGAGCGGCGCAATCTCCGAAACGTAGGGTATGTTGCCCGCGATAAATACGACCGAGCCATATTCACCCACACCCCGGGCAAAGGCGAGTGCAAAGCCCGTGAGGACCGCGGGGGCCAGGCCGGGCAAAAGCACCCGGAATACGGTCTGGCGGCGATTGGCCCCCAGCGTGGCCGCCGCCTCCTCGACCTCGCGATCGATTTCCTCCATGACGGGCTGCACCGTGCGAACCACGAAGGGTAGCCCGATGAAGATGAGAGCCACCGTGATGCCGATCGGCGTATAGGCAATCCTGATGTCGAAGGGCATGAACATGGCGCCGATCCACCCCTGCGGGGCGTAAAGGGCGGCAAGTGCGATACCGGCGACCGCGGTAGGCAGGGCAAAGGGCAGGTCCACCATGGCATCGATCAGCCGCCGACCCGGGAACTCGTAGCGTACGAGAACCCAGCAGATCAGCACGCCGAAAACGGCGTTCACCGCAGCGGCAATGAGGGCGGTCCCAAAGCTGATGTAGAGCGCGGCCAGCGTCCGTTCGTCGAACAGGATCGACACGAACGCGCTCCAGGTCATGGAACTAGCCCGCCAGACGAGGCCAGCGAGCGGAATGAGGATGATCAGCGACAGGTAGGCGAGCGAGAAGCCGAGCGTCAGCCCGAAACCCGGGAGGACGCTCGGCTCCTTCAATCGCCACCCCGCCGGAGCGGCCGATGAATTCATTAATACTTAGCTCCCTCAGCGTCCGGGCTTGTAGATCTGGTCGAAGATGCCGCCATCTCCGAAGTGCTCCGGTTGCGCTTTCTTCCAGCCGCCGAATAGAGGATCGTCAATGGTCACCAGCTTGATGTCCGGCAGTGCCTTCAAGAGGTCCGGCTGAACGACCTCGCGCTTGGCGGGACGATAGAAGTGCTTGGCGGCAATATTCTGTCCTTCGTCGGAGTACAGGTATTGCAGATAGGCTTCGGCGACTTTCCTTGTGCCCTTTGCATCCACGTTGGCGTCAACCACCGCGACAGGCGGTTCAGCCAGGATGGAGATCGGTGGTACGACGATCTCGAACGCGTCCTTGCCGAATTCTTCCCCCGCAAGGTAGGCTTCGTTTTCCCAGGCGAGAAGGACATCACCGATCTGCCGCTGCGCAAAGGTCACCGTGGAGCCGCGCGCGCCCGAATCGAGCACAGGCGTGCGTCGGAAGATCTCTGCGACGAAGTCCTTGACCTTGGTCTGGTCGCCCTCGAACTCTTCGTTCGCCCACGCCCAGGCGGCAAGATAGTTCCAGCGCGCACCACCTGAGGTCTTGGGATTGGGGGTCACGATTTGCACGTCGTCTTTGACGAGATCGCCCCAGTTGTGAATGTTTTTCGGGTTGCCCTTGCGAACCAGGAAGACGATCGTCGAGGTATAGGGTGAGGAGTTGTGCGGCAGGCGCGAACGCCAGTCTGCGTTGATTTTCCCCCCGTTCTCCACGATGGCGTTGATGTCGCTCTCCAGGGCGAGCGTCACGACGTCGGCCTCGAGACCGTCGATCACCGAACGGGCCTGCTTGCCCGATCCCCCGTGCGACTGCTGGATAGTCACGGTCTCTCCCGCGGACTCCTTGTAGCTTTTCGCGAACGCTTCGTTGAATTCCTTGTAGAATTCGCGAGTGGGATCGTAAGAAACGTTAAGCAGCGTTGTATCAGCCATCGCAGACGACGTTGCTGCGAGCGATGTGAACAGCGCAAATGCCAGGCCGAAGCCTCGGATTGATCTGGGCATGATGGCTTCCTCCTTTTGTGCCATCAGACTACTGCGCAGATAGACTAAGTCAATGAAGCCGGCATCAAGAAGAAAAGTGTTTCACTCTGCATTGCCTCGAAGAGAACAGACCTGATGTCCATCTGCGAACTCTCGGAAAAGTAACGGCGTAGGAGTGCAAGTTCAGGCAAGAAATCTGCAGTGCCTCGGCAGGACAATGGAGGAGAAGTTCCCCAGACCGGCAGCGAGACGTGCGGTTCGTTATCTTCCCCAGTACCAGAGGAGGACCAGGACGGCGGCGACCCCGGCCGACAACGAGACAGGCCAGCCGAGTTTCAGGAAATCCCTGAACCGATATTGACCCAAGCCGAAAGCCAAGGTGTTGTTGTGGTGTCCGAAGGGTGTGAGGAAGTCGCAGGACGCACCAACCGCAACGGCCATCACGAGCATCTGCGGTGAAAGCCCGGTCACGCGCGCAATCTCCAAGGCAATGGGAGCCACTATCGTCACAGTCGTAACGTTGTTGACAAACGGCGTGATTGCCATGGAGAGGGCAAGGATCGCCAAGACGGAAAGTGGCGCAAAGGACAGAGGCAGGCTCCCCGTCACCGCTGTCGCTATCGCCGCCGCCGCGCCGGTTGTTCCCAACGCCTCTCCGAGCGGAAGCATCGCCGCCAGAACGATTACGATTGGCCAGTTAAGGTTGCGAAGCGCCACGCGGATGTCCAGCTTGCCGCTCAGACAGAGTAGGCCGACGACGCCGGCAAGGGCGATCTCCGGGGACAGAAGCCCTGACGCAGCGCCAAGAACGCCCAGAGCAAAGATCCCGAGTGGCATCAGCCCGGACGACGTCTGCGCCGACTGGGGGGTGCCGGCGACCTCCACGAGATCGTGATGGGAGATGAACGACCGGATTGCCGCTTCCTCTCCTTCCAGGAGCAGGACGTTGCCGACCCGCAAAGGCAGTTCTTCGAATGGACCATCAAAGCGGACCGACTCACCCTCGACCTGAAGGAGCTCGACAGCAGCGCCTTCCAGGGCGTCCTGAGCGGCGACGGAGGAGCCTGCCAGGAGACTGTGCGGCATGACGATTGCCTTGATCCGTTGCCGTCCGGCACCGGCAGCTGTCCGTCCGAGCGAGACGAACCCCTCCTCAAGCGCGCGTTCCAGGTTCTTCGAGTCGACGTCGGCCAGCAGTCGGTCTCCGGGCGACACCGTGGTCTGAGGCGTCAACGGGAAGATACGTCTCCCGCCTCGTATGATGTTGCGTACCTGCCCGCTTAGGAGTGTCTCAAGGGAAGCCTTTGATGAGGTGGCTTGATTGGGGGAAGAGACCAGCAATTCAGTCATTGTGCGCTGCATTGCTGTCGGTTCATCGGCCAGGCCGCTTTCGTCTCGGCCGAAGAGGGTTCGCGGTAACCAGAAAGCGATTGCCACCAGGCCGGCCAATGTCATGGCGATGCCCGTGGGGGTGAAGTCGAGAAGGGTAAAGCCTTGATGCCCGCTCGCCAGCAGCAAGGAACTGGCAATCAGATTGGACGGTGTGCCGATGGAAGTCAGCAGTCCTCCGAGCAAGGTGGCGAAAGACACCGGCAGAAAGATCCATCGCGCCGGAATTCGCGCTTTTGCGATGACTGAGAAGCAGGCGGGTAACATCAAGGAGAAGGCGGCTACGTTGTTCATCACACTGGATAGGCAAGCTGCGACCCCGCAAAGAGCCATGATCAGCGGACGCGGACGACGAAAGCGCTGATTCAGCCAGTCACCGATACGATCGAATACGTGGCTCCTGCCGAGTGCCTGCACGATCAGGAGGACTTCGATCACGGTGATCACCGCAGGGCTGCTGAACCCGGTGAACACCCGGTCGAACGGAACGAGACCCAGAACTGCCCCGAGCAAGAGACCAGCGATAGCAACGGTGTCGGGGCGGAAACGGTCCGTCGCGAAAGCAGCAAGGAGACCGAGAAGCAGAACGATGATCAGGACTTGGCTGAGTGTCACGTCGGGATCGTCTCGCCTTCGGATGAATCGCCCTGACCATAAACGATCGGGAGCTTGTCGGCACCAGCAATCGCCCGGGCCAGGCCCTCATGATCAGTCTACTTAGGGAGTAGACAATTCGTGAATTTCGGGTAGCCTTGGCCCCATCCCATCTGCGGGAGGCGGCATGCTGGACTTGATCGATCGGAAAATCATCGCGGAGTTGCAGCGGGATGCAACCTTGTCCGTGGCCCAGATCGGGGAGCGGGTCGGGCTGTCCCAGACACCCTGCTGGAAACGGATCCAGAAGCTTGAGCAGGCGGGCGTCATCCTGGGGCGTGT
>JAEYTV010000005.1 GCA_023433855.1 Pseudomonadota bacterium
AAGAGCCGGAGATGTACGACTATCCGCCGGAGAAGGATTTCCCGAACTTCCGCAAGAACCTCGGTCCTCGCGGCGTTATCCGTTCGTGGGCAACGGACAAGGATGACAAGACCGTCGAGCCGCGCTGGGGCAAGGTCGGCAAGCAGAAGATTGAGGACACCGGCCCGCTGAACCGGAAGCGGATGGAGACTTGCGACGATGATTTTGTCGCCGCGGCGATCGACTTCATCAAGCGGCAGGAGAAAGCCGGCAAGCCTTGGTTCGTGTGGCTGAACACCACCCACATGCACCTGTACACACACACCAAGAAGAAAAGCCTCGGCCAGGCTGGCCGCTGGCATTCGCCCTATCACGACACCATGATCGACCACGACAAGAATGTCGGACAGATGCTCGATCTGCTCGATCAACTTGGCATAGCGGACAATACGTTCGTGCAATACTCGACCGATAACGGGCCTCACCGGAACACCTGGCCGGATGGCGGCATGACTCCGTTCCGCTCGGAGAAGAACACGAACTGGGAAGGAGCGTTCCGCATCCCGATGCTCGTCCGCTGGCCGGACAAGATCAAAGCCGGTTCGGTCGCCAACGGCATTGTGCAGCACCACGACTGGTTGCCGACTTTCCTCGAAATGGCGGGCGCGCCCGATGTCGTTGAAAAGCTGAAGAAGGGTTACAAGGCCA
Source organism: Pseudomonadota bacterium (assembly GCA_023433855.1). Taxonomy (GTDB): domain Bacteria; phylum Pseudomonadota; class Alphaproteobacteria; order Rhizobiales; family Rhizobiaceae; genus Neorhizobium. The sequence goes on from JAEYTV010000005.1 coordinate 688, forward strand.
TCGGCCGCACCTACAAGAACCACATCGACGGGTTCAGTCTTCTCGGCTACCTGACCGGGAAGGAGAAGCAGAGCCCGCGCCAGTTGTTCGTCTATATCAGCGACGACGGTGACATCCTCGCCGTGCGCTACGATAACTGGAAGATCGTATTTATGGAGCAGCGGCTCAAGGGCACACTTGGTGTTTGGGCTGAGCCCTTCATCCGGCTGCGGTTGCCGAAGCTCTATAATCTCAGGACCGACCCTTACGAGTTCGCGGACGTCACGTCGAACACCTACTACGAGTGGTTCCTCCGGCGCGACTACATCGTCCTGACTGGAAACATAATCGTCAGCAAATGGGCGGAAACCTTCAAGGACTTTCCGCCCATCCAGAAGCCGAACAGCTTCACGATCGATGACGCCATCGAAAAGATGAACGAAGTAGCCGGCAGCGGCATGCATTGAGAAAACGGGCGGCGGGAGAGATCCCGCTGCCCTTACATTTCGATGGCTGATCCCCGATTAGGAGATACGAAATGGCCACCGATCCGCTTCCTTCCTGGAACAAGGGGATGGCGAAAACGGCCATCCTCGATTTCGTCGCGTGCACTACCCTGGATGGCGGACCGGATTTCGTGCCGCCGGCCGAACGCATCGCCACATTCGACAATGACGGCACGCTGTGGTGCGAGCAGCCGCTTCAGGTCCAGTTCTTCTTCGGCCATCATCGTCTCCAGGCGCTGGCGGAGAAGGATCCGAGCCTGAAAGAGCGGCAGCCGTTCAAGGCCTATCTCGAGCGTGACGCGAAAACCATGCACGACCTCGGCAAGAAAGCGCTCTTCGAAGTCGGCGCCTGCGCCCATGCCGGCATGACAGAGGACGAATTCGATACCTATGCCCGCGACTGGCTGGCCAAGGCCAGGCACCCCAAGCTTGGCCGGCTGTTTACCGAACTGACCTACAAGCCGCAGGTGGAATTGTTGCAGTTCCTGCGAAACAACGGCTTCAAGATATTTATCGTATCCGGCGGAGGCATCGATCTTATTCGCTGCTTCGCCGAGGAGCGCTACGGCATACCGCGCGACCAAGTGGTGGGTTCTAGCGTGCAGACGCGTTTCGAAATGCGCGACGGCCGCGGCGAGTTGGTGAAGATCGCCGAGATCGACAGCTTCGATGACCGCGAGATCAAGCCGCACAATATCGGCTTGCACATCGGCCGCCGGCCTATCCTCGCCTTCGGCAATTCGGATGGCGATCTTGCAATGCTGCGCTACACGAAAACCGGGTCCGGCCCGAGGCTGGCATTGCTCGTCCACCATGACGATGCCGAGCGCGAGTTCGCCTACGATCGGGACTTCAAGCTAAGCCCACTCGTCGAGGCGCTCGACAAGTCCGACGAATACGGAATCACCGTCGTCAGCATGAAACGCGACTGGAGTACTGTGTTCGTTTGATAGGGGACCGACTTGAAGGAGTGGCTGATCTTCGTCACCGAGAATGCGATCGTCCTGATCGATATCTTCGCCCTGATCATCGTGCTCATAGGCACTATTGAAGCCTTCTTTGGCGGCCTTCGCACGATGCTGTTGTCGCCTACCGGTCACGAACGGCGCGACATCTGGCTGCGCTATGCGCGCTGGCTGGTCGCGGGGCTGACTTTCCAGCTCGCAGCCGACATAATCGAGACGTCGATAACGACTGAGTGGGAGGCGGTGGGCCGCATCGCGGTGATCGCTGTGATCCGCACCTTCCTCAACTATTTTCTCGACCGCGACCTTGATGAAGTGCGCAAGCGCCAGCGCGAGACTATGAAGGATAGTGCCTGATATGAGCCGAAAACTCTTGCCAACGCTTTTCGTTCTGTTCGGCATGCTGGCGGCGCCGATTTCCGCGCTCGCCCAGGTCGATCCGCTCCCATCTTGGAACGATGGACCGACCAAGCAGGCGATCACCACCTTTGTCGAGCGCGTGACGGCCGAGGGACAGGAGGATTTCGTGCCGGTCGAGGAGCGCATCGCGACTTTTGACAATGACGGCACGCTGTGGGCGGAGCAGCCCGTCTATTTCCAGGTCGCCTTCGCCTTCGATCGCCTGAAGGCGATGGCGGGCGATCACCCCGAATGGAGGGAGCAGCAGCCTTACAAGGCGGTGATCGAAGGCGACATGCAGGCTCTTGCCGCGGCTGGCGAGAAGGGATTGCTCGAGATCATCGCCGCCACCCATAACGGCATGACGACCGAAGCCTTTACGGCGAATGTCGAGCAATGGATCGCCAGCGCCCGGCATCCGCGCTTCGACCGGCCCTATACCGATCTCGCCTACAAGCCGATGATCGAGCTTCTCGTCCACCTGCGCGCCAACGGCTTCAAGACTTTCATCGTTTCGGGCGGCGGCATCGAGTTTATGCGGCCATGGACCGACAAGATCTACGGAATCCCGCCCGAACAGGTGGTCGGCTCGTCCGGCGTCACCGAATTCAAGATGGGGCCGGATGGCAAGCCCGTGCTCGAAAAGGTGGCTAAAGTCGAGTTCGTCGACGATGGCCCCGGCAAACCGGTCGGCATCAATCGCTTCATCGGCCGGCGGCCGATCTTCGCCTTCGGCAATTCGGATGGCGATCAGCAGATGCTCGAATGGACGGCGGCCGGCGACGGTGCCCGTTTCATGGGCATAGTGCATCACACCGATGCCAAGCGCGAATGGGCTTATGACCGCCAATCGCACATCGGCAGGCTCGACAAGGCGCTCGACGAAGGCATGGCGAAGGGGTGGACGATCGTCGATATGCAGAAGGACTGGAAGACGGTTTTCGCATTCCAATAATGCGCCCTGTCAGGTAAGCACCCGTAACGGTAACATTTAACTGTAACTAACAGTAACGTACTTTGCTTGCTCGCGGGATCAGATCACGGTTCGATCGGCCGGATTCCAGCGAGTACAGCCGGGATGATGGCCCTAGGTCCAACTATCCTCTTATGAAGTGTTTGGCGACTATCCCCGCCGAACGTCATATGGAAGGAGGCAACTACGTGGCATCCGACCGTTTCATCTCGACCGTTCGCTGTTGGGGAACGGCTGTCGCCGTGCTTTGCAGCTCCGCTGCCGTGGCGCTCGCCGACGATGCCGATCTTGCCAAGCAACTCTCCAATCCGGTCGCGTCGCTGATCAGCGTGCCGTTCCAGTTCAACTACGACCGGGGTTTTGGCCCTGATGACGGCGAGCGCGCCTATCTGAACATCCAGCCTGTCATTCCCGTCTCACTCAACGACGAATGGACGATGATCTCGCGCACCATCCTGCCGGTCATCTGGCAGAATGACATTGCAGGTCCGTCCGGCGAGCAGTTCGGGCTGGGCGACATCACGCAGAGCCTGTTTTTCTCCCCGAAGAATCCAGGTCCGGGCGGCATCATCTGGGGCGTCGGGCCGGCTTTTCTCGTTCCTACCGGCACCGACGATCTTCTCGGCAGCGGCAAATGGGGCGCTGGCCCGACCGCTGTGGTGCTGAAACAGACGCATGGCTGGACGATCGGGGCGCTTGCCAACCACATCTGGTCTTTCGCCGGCGACGGCGACCGGGCCGATGTCAATTCAACCTTCCTGCAACCTTTCATCTCCTACACCACACCCGACGCCTGGACATTCGGCGTCAACACGGAGAGCACCTACAACTGGGAGACCGAGGAATGGTCGGTTCCGTTGAATTTCACCGTTGCGAAGCTCGTCAAGGTCGGCGAACAGCCGGTGAGCTTCACGGCCGGCGTCCGGTATTGGGCGGAGAGCCCGGACAGTGGGCCGGAGGGCTTCGGTTTCCGTGGTGCGATCACGCTTCTATTCCCCGAATAGGTTGATCGCATAGAGGAATCCTGTGGGACGAAACATGAAATCCGAGGTGTCAGCATGACCAGCACAATCAAACTGAAGATCGGCATGGCGGCTGCGGCGATGCTGCTGGCGCTTTCGCTGCCGCCGCTTCCCGCTTTCGCGCAGGCACAGACGGCTGCCGCGGATGCGACGGGCGACGACACGACCTCGACGTCGCCCGAGCCGCTCAGCGCCGACGAACTGGAAATTCTGGTGGCGCGCATCGCACTATATCCGGACGAACTGATCGCCCTGATCTCGGGGGCTTCGCTCTATCCGTTGCAGATCGTTGAAGCATCGCGCTTTCTCGACCAGTACGAGAAGGACAAGAGCCTGAAGCCGAAGGACAGCTGGGATGGCAGTGTGATTTCGCTGCTCAACTATCCCGACGTCGTAAAGATGATGAGCGACGATCTCGAATGGACCCAGCAGTTCGGCACCGCGATCGCCTACCAGCAGAAGGATGTGCTGGTGGCGATCCAGCAACTGCGCGACGAGGCCGTCGCCAAGGGAGTGATCAAGACCGACGACAAGGTGCAGGTTGTGCATGAGAACGACAACGTCGTGATCCGGCCGACCAATCCGGAAAAGGTCTACGTTCCACAATACCCGCCCCAGATGTTCTACGAGCCGGACTATGTATGGGAGCCGATCCGCTACTATCCGGATCCTTATCCGCCCTACTGGTATCCGGGCGCCACTTTCTTTGCCGGCGTCGTGACGGGCGCTGTATGGGGCGCGGTCGTCGATTGGGACGACTGGGGCGTGTGGGGCGGTCACTGGCACGGCAACGACATCGATATCGACTGCAACAACTGCTTCAACAACCGAAATTTCAATGGAAAGGTGAAGTGGAACGACGTCGACTGGAACAATGTCGACCGATCGAAAGTGAATTTCGACAAATCGCAGTTCAACAAGATCGACAATGACCGCATCAAGAACGATCTCAAGAACAGCGACCGCAACAATGTGAGGAACAAGGGCGGCGAGGCGCGGCAGGGCCGCCAGGCCTCGGGCGGGGGCGGCAACCGCGAGGTCAAGGACGTTCGCAAGAGCACCATGGACGGGCTGAAGA
>JAEYTV010000020.1 GCA_023433855.1 Pseudomonadota bacterium
ACCATGGACAGCGCCATCATGATCGTCTGGTTGAGGCCGGCCATGATCGTTGGCGTAGCCAGCGGCAGCTCGACTCCCAAAAGGATGCGGGATGGACTGCCGCCGAAGGCGGTGGCGGCTTCGACCACCTCGCTATCGACCTGCCGTATCCCCAGGTCTGTAAGTCGAATAAGCGGCGGCACGGCATAAACGATGGTTGCCAGGACGGCCGGTACCTTTCCCAGACCGAATAACATGATCGCCGGAATGAGATAAACGAAGCTCGGCATGGTCTGCATCACGTCGAGCACAGGAAGCGTGATGTTGCGCATCAGCCTGCTCTTGGCGAGCCAGATTCCCATCGGCACGCCGATGGCCACCGAGATCAAGGTCGCCATCAGCATCAGCGCCAGTGTCTGCATCGTGAGGTCCCAGAGCCCGAGTGCGCCAACCAGGAACAGCATCAAAGCAACGATGACGACGAGCCCCCCCTTGCGGGTCGCCTGCCAGGTGAGCCCCATGAAGACGAGGACGACGACCCACCATGGCAGGCCGCGCACGATCCATTCTATGAACAGGATCGCCTGCAGGATGACCTGCGAAATGGCCTTGAACACAAAGCCATAGTTGATCACCAGCGATTGGACCGCCTCGTTGATCGGGCCACGGATTGATATCTTCAAGGCGTCGGGGAACATCGCTCAAGCCCTTCGAATTGCAGACTGGCTCGCATCGCCGCGACGGGACTAGTCGCGCCGACTGCGAAACGACCGCGCGCCAAAAAGACGCGCAGTCATTTGGACGTCACTTCAGCGAAGCTTCCACCTTGGCTTTGGCGTCCGGCGAAACCCAGGCTCCCCAGACATCCGCCTTCGTCTTCAGGAACTCCTTGGCCGCCGCGGTGGCGTCAGCCTTGTTGTCGGCCATGTAGGCGAGGCTGGCGTTCACCTCTTCCAGCGGGAAGGTTGCCTTTTCGAGGATCTCGACGATCTCCGGTGCTTCCTTGGCAAAGGTGCTGTTGATGCCATAGGCAACCTCCACGGCCGGGAAGGCGCAGCCCGCCTCACGCTTGCCGGACGCGCTGGTCAGTTCCTTCCAGCAGGCTTCGTCGTAGGCCGGCTCCTCAAGCTTGACGAGCTTGAACTTGCCCATCACCGCCGTAGGGCTCCAGTAATAGAACAGCACCGGCTCGCCCTGAAGATAGGCGGCACTGATGCCCGCATCGAGCGCGGTGCCCGTGCCCGGCCGGAAGTTCACATAGGTGTCGGTGAGTTTGTAGGCTTCGAGTTTGGCCGTATTGACGCCCTCGCAGGTCCAGCCGGAGGGGCAGTTGAGAAAGCGCCCCTTCGAAGGCTCTTCCGGATCCTTGAACAGTTCGACGATCTTTGGATCGGAAAGTTGCGAGACACTCTTGAGATCGGGAGCGGCCGGCTTGATACCCCTCGCCTCGTCGCCCCTGACCAGATATTCCGGCACGAACCATCCTTCGGAGGCACCAACGAAAGTCTTGCCGACCGAAACCACTTGACCGGCTGCCGCGGCATTGTTCCACACGTCGGAGCGGCCGATCCATTCTTCCGCGAAGATCTGCACGTCATTGTTGGCCGTTGCCTGCTCCAGCGTCACTGAGTTGCCGGGGATCGAATCAACCTCGCAGCCATAGCCCTTGGACAGCAGTTCCTTCATGACCTCGGTGATGAATGCGCCGCTTTCCCAGTCGATACCCGCGAAAGTGACGGTCTTGCCGTCTGTGCAATAACCGGCTGCATGCGCGTTGAAGGCCGATCCGCCGAGCAAGACTGCGCCGGCAAGCATCATGGATTTAAGTCTGGCATTCAGCATTATATGTTCCCCTTTTTCGATGCTGATGGAGTGCATGCATTCAGCTGGCTCGGGCAAGTTTCAGAAGAACCTCCCGGAATGCGTGATCGACTTCCTCCTCGTTTCGGTGTCGCCCGTCGCGAACCACCCACTGACCGCCGGCCATGACGTCGCGGACAGCGTTCGATCCAGACGCGAAGATCCAGCGGTCGAGGATCTGGTCGCCGGTCGCGGCGGCGATGAAAGGATTGTCGCCGTCGAGAACGACAAGATCGGCGGGGGCACCAAGACGGATGCCTCGCACGGGCAACCCCGCCGCCCGGCACCCGCCCGTCAGCGCCGCATCGAACAGCGTGCGCCCGACCGACGCGCCAGGTCCGGCTGCGAGGCGATTGCGGCGCCGGTCGCGTAGCCGCTGCCCGTATTCGAGAAGGCGCAATTCCTCTGCGACCGAAGTTGCGACATGACTGTCGGTGCCGACCCCGTAGATGCCTCCGGCCGCTGCGAACCCCGTCGCCGGAAATATGCCGTCGCCAAGGTTGGCTTCCGTGACCGGACACAAACCGGCGACAGCCCCTGACCGGGCCAGCCTCGTCGTCTCGCCCTCCGTCATGTGTGTGGCATGAATGGCGCACCAGCGCCCGTCCACCGGCATTTCGTCAAGCAGGAAATCGACCGGACGCCGCCCGCTCCAGGCGAGGCACTCCTCGACCTCCCGCTCCTGTTCTGCGACATGGATATGGATCGGCCCGCCGGTGGTCTCGCAATCCAGGATCGTCCGCATTTCGTCGGGCGTGGCCGCCCTCAGCGAATGGATCGCAAGGCCGAGCGTCGCCCCCATATCGAAGCAGTCCGCCTTGAGCGCGTCGAGAAGGCGAAGATATTCGTCCACGCCATGGACAAAAGGCTTCTGGTTCTCCCCAGCCGGGAGGCCACCCAGGCCCCCGTGGGCATAGAAGACCGGCAGATGGGTGAGGCCGATACCGGCGCGCTGCGCAGCCCGCAACATGCGCTGAGAGGTTTCGGCAGGATTGGCGTAACGGACACCGCCGGCAGCATGATGAACGTAGTGAAACTCGACGACATGGCCGAAGCCACCTTTTATAAGTTCACTATACGACTTGGCAGCAATCGCTTCCATGTCGTCAGGCGTCATGCGCCCGACCAGACCGTACATTGCCTCACGCCAACTCCAGAAACTATCATCGGTGGAGCCAGCCTTCTCCGCAAGACCTGCCATTGCGCGCTGAAAGGCGTGGGAATGCAGATTTGCGATAGTTGGCACCACCGGCCCGGATGCCGTGGCGTCTCGTGGTGTCCCCTGTGCATTCCGCTGAATGGCCGCGATCCGGCCATCCGATCCGATCTCCACGGCGACATCGTCGGCCCAGCCGTCATGAAGGAGGATGCGCTCGCAGTACAGGGTCTGAGGCAGTGGCATTTGCATTGCACCCGTGAAGTTGTATAGGGAACATGCCAGACTTGCCGGCAGCGGGCAAGAGGCTTGCCCACGCATTATCCTTTATCTTTTTCGCATATTTTGTAAGCAGATTAGCGGCGACAAGGAAACAGGACGATGTCCCAGGGTGATCAGACGACGGACCCATCCCCCCCACGCGGGATGCCGCTTTACGAGCAGCTGAAGCGGGACATCAAACGGCGCATCGAGAGCGGCGAGTGGCCCGCGGATCATCGCGTGCCATCCGAAAACGAGATTTCCGAAACACTGAACGTCAGCCGGATGACGGCCAATCGAGCCTTGCGGGAACTCGCCACCGAAGGCGTCATCGTCCGAGTACAGGGAAGCGGCTCCTTCGTCGCGAGCAAAAAGCGCAGCGCGCCCTTCATTGGCGTGCGCAACATCGCTGACGAGATCAAGGAGCGGGGCTCGGTCCACACGCCCAAGGTCATCCTCGCCCAGACAGAAATCTGTGGCCATGAACTCGCTGACGCACTCGGCCTCGACGTCGGTCGCCCGGCCTTCCACTCCGTCATACTGCACCACGAGGACGACCTGCCGATCCAGCTCGAGGACCGCTTCGTGAACCCTGAGGTGGCGCCGGATTATCTCGCCCGGGATTTCAAGGCGAATACTCCGAACGCCTATTTGACCGCGATCGCGCCGATAACCCAAACGGAGCAGTTCGTCGAGGCGGTCCTGCCCCAGCCCTGGGAATGCAAACATCTGGCTATCGTACGCACCGAGCCATGCCTTCTGGTGCGACGCCGCACCTGGTCTGAGGGGCGAATAGTGACATCAGTCCGACTTCTCTATCCGGGCAGTCGCTACCGACTGGAGAGCCATTGAGGCCCGGGGACTGCGGTGCCGCCACTGAATGAAGCCATGATGTCGACGATAGTCTCATCGGCGTGCGACGCGGTGAAGCCGTCCGCGTCCGGCCTTTCGCCTAGGGTAATCTTTCCCTCCACCCCCGGGAGCGCAAGACACCGGTTTACTCCTCCGAAACAAGCCGCTTCAAACAGTGGTTGTCCACCCCTGCCATAGCGACACTGTGACAGTCGCCCGGCAAGTGGACAAAGCATCGGGTTTACACAATCGAGCCCATCGGTTCGGCCGCCAGCCAATATTGGCGCGGAATTCATGCGGCGCAAATCTGGGGTTTACCGCGAAAACCACGGTCACGTTTCATTCGTATCGCGAATCGACTCCTGCGAAATCTGCGTGAAACCGACATCCGTCAAATGTCGCCTGGCCAGGTTGTCAGCGAATGCGCCTCCCAAGGCGACCAGCCAGGACGAAGAACCAGGAGATTGCGAAATGGACTTGACGATCTCATCCAGGCGAAGGGTCGCCGATATTCTACTGGATGTTCTGCTCGATGAGGGAGTGGAATACATCTTCGGCAATCCGGGCTCGACCGAGCTCCCCTTGTTGGATGCGATCGCGGGTCGCCCGGAGATCAAGTATGTACTGGGCCTGCACGAAACCACTGTGGTGGGCATGGCGGACGGCTATGCGCTAAGAACCGGCAAGCCCTCTTTCGTAAACCTGCACACCGCAGGAGGACTGGGTAACGCCATGGGAATGCTCGTCTCCGCTCAGACGAGCCGGACGCCGATGGTTGTCACCGCCGGACAGCAAGACACGCGTCATCTGCTGTCCAATCCATGGTTGTCGGGAGATCTGGTGGGAATAGCCAAGCCTGCCTGCAAATGGGCCATGGAGATCAGACGTCCCGAGGACCTGGAGGTTACGCTTCGCAGAGCCTTCAGGATCGCCAGCCAGCCGCCGATGGGGCCAGTGTTTCTCTCTCTGCCGATGGATCTGCTCGACTTCGAGGCAACACCCCTCGACGTTTCAAAACACGTTGACCTTAGCAACCGTCCGGCGCCCGATATCGGGCCGGTGTTGGACCGCCTGACGTCGGCGACCAATGTCGCGATCGTTGTTGGCGACGGGCTGAGCAACGAGGCGGGCGCTTGCCTTCACAGAGTCGCTCACGCCGGCGGCTATGCGGTCTATGGCTCGCAGTTGGTTTCCAGGGCCGGCTACCCAAGCGCGGATCCCTGCTGGCAGGGGTTTCTTCGCCCCGATCTCGCTTTCATCAGAGATCGGTTGACGCCATATGACTGCCTTATCATTGTCGGCGAAAAGCCCTTTCTCGCCTATCCTTACCGTGAGATCCAGCCGCTGGGTCACAATATCTCGGTGATTCAATTCGCGGAGCACGCGTCGGGCCTGGACCTCGACACGAGAACAGATATTGCAGTTGTCGGAGACCTGAAGGCCGCACTCAGCAGCCTCGCGGAAGCTCTCACCGGCCGTTTGGATGCAGAGGAAGTCGCCTCCAAGATCGCCTTGCTTGGGGCCGCAGCGACCAAGCGGATCGCGCATGCGCGGACGACGTCGGCTGGCGACTTCCGAACACCGGTTTCACCACAAGCCGCAGCCTTGACCGCGATCGAATGTCTGCGGCCAGAAACGGTTATCGTGAACGAGGCCGCCGCTACATTTGGTCCTGTGCATGAC
>JAEYTV010000025.1 GCA_023433855.1 Pseudomonadota bacterium
CCATCCAGCCGTTCAAGGAAACCTTTACCGCCGGTGGCGGCAAGGTCGTGCAGGAGGTGCCGTTCAACCCCAACCAGCCGTCCTATCGTGTCGAGGTGGACAAGATCCTGAAGGACGAACCTGAGGCGCTCTTCGTCGCCGCTTACGTGAATGAACTGTCGGCGATCGCCAAGGAAGCCTATCGCAACGGCTATGAGGGCACGATCTACGCCTATGGCAATGCTGCGGGCTCGAACGGCCAGTTCGTTGCCAATGTGGGCAAGGACGTCGCCGAGGGCGTGCATCATACCCAGCATGTGCCCGTGGACAAGTCCGAGGCCTATAGCGTTTACCTCAAGCGCATCGGCCGCGAGGAAGGCACAGTCATGAGTTTCGGGGCGCAGGTCTTCGACCAGATCGTGGTGACCGCGCTTGCGATCGAGAAGGCCAAGACGACCGAGGGTTCCAAGGTCGGGGCAGAGTTTCCCAATATCGTCAATGCCGACGCGCCTTCGATCGGAGATCCCGCCAAGGCACTGGAGGCCGCCCGCAGCGGCCAGCCTTTCAGATATTCGGGAGCGGCTTCTGATTTCCGCTTCGAACCGAATGGCGACCAGTCCAATCTTGCCTACGGTCACTTCGTCATCGAAGACGGCGAAAGCAGGCTTACGGAAGTTATCCGGTAACATGCTTGAAGGAAGGAATCTTGAAGTCTCCTATGGAGGCTTCAAAGCGCTTGACCAGGTTACGGTGACCCTCAAACCGGGCACCGTCACCGGGCTGATCGGCCCGAACGGTGCCGGCAAATCGACACTTTTCTCCGTCCTCGCAGGATCGATTCGTCCGCGAGCCGGGGAGGTTCTTTTTGATGCTCGTCCCATAACCAATCTCTATCCGGCAGCGCGAGCACGGCTGGGGCTGGGACGCTCGTTCCAGCTTTCGCGTGACCTTGCTGGCCTCACTGTGCTCGAGAACCTCCTGATCGCGGCGCGTTCAAGCAGCCATGATTCCGTCTTCTCGGCGCTCTTCCGCCGACATGCGTTCAAGCGGGAACAAGAGGAAAACGTCGAAAAGGCAAGAAGGCTGCTGGGGCGTGTTGACCTTTGGCGGCTTGCAGACTCGCCGTCCAATGCGCTTTCGGGAGGGCAGAAGAAGCTGCTCGACCTATGCCGGGTGCTGATGAGCGAGCCCAAGCTTATCCTGCTGGACGAACCCAGCGCCGGGGTCAACCCAACGAGGATCGGCGAAATCACCGAGTTCATCCAAGCCCTTCGCGACGAAGGCATTACGTTCGGAATGGTCGAACACAACATGAAAATGATCAAGACGCTTTGCGACCATGTCTATGCGCTCGCTGAAGGACGCGTCATCTCGCATGGTCGTTTCGACGACGTCGTCAGCAACGATGACGTTGCCAATGCCTATCTAGGCTACAGCGCATGAGCGTGCGGTCAAAGAATCTGGTCGCAGAGGGACTGGTCGCCGGCTATGGTACGCAACCGGTGCTTCACGGGGTAAGCTTCAAGGCCGAGGCTGGGAAGATCCTGACCGTTGTAGGACCCAACGGCTCTGGCAAATCGACATTGATGAAGACAGTGCTGGGGTTGGTTCGTCCGACGGTCGGGAAGATCTATCTCGGTGGAGAAGACATCACCGACTGGCCGACGTCGGCGAGGGCCGAAGCGGGACTCGGATACGTTCCCCAGGAAGCCAATGTCTTTCCCAACATGTCCGTGATCGATAATCTGCGCGTGGCATATGACTTCGTCGCTTCGTCGAGAACCACATCATTTGCTGAACGATTGAACGCGCTCCTGGAGTTGTTCCCGGAACTTGAACCGAAGCTCAACGAGCGGGCGGGCGTCCTGAGCGGCGGCCAACGTCAGATGGTGGCGATCGCATCGGCACTTGTGCCGCAGCCTTCTGTCCTGGCGCTCGATGAGCCCTCCGCCGGGCTGTCGCCGCGCAATGCCGAACTCCTGTTCGCGATCATAGGACGGATCTCCAGATCCGGAGTGACGCTTTTTCTGATCGAGCAGAATACGCGGCTTGGTCTCGGCGCGTCCGATGACGGGCTCGTCCTGGTAAGCGGCCAGGTTCGACTGCAGGGGTCCGCCGATGAGATCCTGAGCGACCCTGACATCAGGCGCCTGTATCTGGGAGGCCACTGATGGGCCAGCTTATCATCAATGGCCTCACCACAGGCTTGATCCTTGCACTTCCTGCCTTGGCGCTCTCGCTGACGTTCAGCGTTCTGCGCTTCCCCAACTATGCGATCGGCTCTTACGTTGCCGTTGGCGCCTTTCTGACCTGGTATGTCAACCTCGGTCTGGGACTGCCGCTCTGGCTTGCATCTGCACTCGGCGCGGCCGCGACCGGCGTTGTTGCGATCGCGATCGATCGTCTTGCCTACCGGCATCTTCGCGATCGATCTGGTTTGATCCTGCTCGTCGCCTCGATGGGGATCGCCATCGCCCTGGAGAACCTCGTCCGCCTCTTTGCGGGAAATTCGCCGCGCAGTTTCGATCTGGCAGTTGCAAGGCCGTTGCGCTTCTGGGGTCTTCGGGTCAATCAGGAACAGTTGATCATCACAATCACAGTTGTTGCGGCCCTGCTCTTCGTCTGGCTGGTCTTCCGCTTCTCCCGCCTCGGTCGCGCCATGCGCGCTGTTGCTGATAATCCGTCTCTTGCCGCATCACGCGGCATCAAGCGGAACAACGTCATCGCTGCCGTGTGGGGGATTTCCGGCGCATTGGCGGCCCTCTCCGGCGTGCTGATCGGGATTGACACGAATATCGAGCCACAGATGGGATGGAACTACCTTCTGCAAGTCTTTACCGCCGCGATCTTAGGTGGCATCGCCAGTCCGATGGCCGCCGTCGCCGGTGCCTTGATCCTGGGACTGGCGGAGGAATTCGCCACCCTCGTGATGGCTCCCCACTACCGGCTGATCGTTGCCTTCGGGATCATGACCGTTCTCCTCATCGCTCGGCCGTGGGGCCTGTTCGGCACGAAGTGGGTCCAACGATGACAGCTTATCTGGTTGCAACTCTCTGCGTCGTCATCATCACCACCATGGCCGGCCTGGCCCTCAACCTTCAATGGGGAATGGGCGGCCTGGTCAACTTCGGCCTCTTCGGCTTCTATATGCTGGGTGCCTATATCTGCGCACTCCTGACTGTGGCGGGTATTCCGCCCGTCATCTCGATGGCGCTCGCGATGGTCATCACGGCCGCCGTCTCGGCCCTGGTCAGCCTTATCTCGATCCGATTGAGCGACGATTACCTGGCGATCGTGACGCTCGGTTTCGCGGAGTGCATCCGCCTGCTGATCAGCTATGAAGACTGGCTGACCATGGGCACTCTTGGGGTTTCCGGGATAAGCCGACCTTTTTCGTCTCTCGCCGCCCAACCGTGGGCCGACCTTGTATTCCTCGGCTTCTCATTGATCATGCTGGGGCTCGTCTATGTCCTCCTCGCACTCGTGGCGAAATCGCCATTCGGCCGGCTGATGCGTGCGACCCGCGATGATCCCGACATCGTCGCCTCGCTCGGACATTCGATCCTTGCCATCCGGATGAGAGGATTTGCCCTCGGCGGCCTGATACTGGGTCTCGCCGGCTCGCTTCACAGCTTCTATTATTCCTATATCGACCCGACCCAGTTCACAGCGATCATCACGGCTTATGCCTTCATGGCCGTGGTCGTCGGCGGCCGAGGCAGCAATCTCGGAGTACTTGCCGCCGCCGTGGTCCTGGTGTCCCTTCTGGAAGGCAGCCGCTTCCTCGTCGATCTGGTGCCCGGCCTCGATGGCGCAACGCTGGCATGCTTGAGACTGATCTTCGTCGGGGTCGCACTTGTTGCAATCCTCATCTTGAAGCCCCAAGGTTTCGGTCGCGAAAAACCCACCGTGACTGCGACGACCGCCTAGCCAGGAGTACCCCATGCCGAGAGTTCCCGCCCTCACCCGAGAAGCACTTCCCGAGGAATTGAAACCGCTCTGGGACAAGATGACATCTTACGGACCGTTCCAGGGGCAGGCTGGGGTCATGGCCAATCGCTTGCCCATCTTCGAGCACATGTGGAAGCTGCTTACTCAGCTGTCCGATGAGGCCGTACTCGACAAACGCTATCTTGAGCTCGGGATCATAGCCGTCTCGCTGGTCAACAAGTGCGAGTTCTGCGTCGACCAACATGCGCCCAAGCTTGCGGTCGCCGGCCTCAACATCGACGGGGTAGAAACCCTCGAGGACCTACGGAACTTCAGCGGTCTCACCGAGCTCGACCGCAAAGTGGTGGACTATGCTATTGCTGTTTCGAGCGACTGGCATCGCATCCGCGATCAGGTCATCGAAGACCTCAAGAAGCACTTCACCGATGCGCAGATTGTCGAGCTAACCTGGCGCATCGCGCTCTGCGGGGCGTTCAACCGTTTCAACGATGTCCTGCAGGTCGACGCCTGACCCCGGGCGAACGCCGCTGAAGCGGGACACCGCGAATGCACTGTGCGCACAAGCAGGCACCTGCCCGCTAGACGAAGGTGGTTATCCGCTGTTCCGTCTGAGGGTCGAACAGGTGGATATGCGCGGGATCGACAGCGAGACGTACCCGCTCGCCTACGGCTACCGGCGACCTTCCAACGAGCACCACGACGACCTCGGTCGTCGTGGCCGAGGTGAGATAGGTTGCAGCACCCGTCGATTCCACCGCGGCAACATCAACTTCAAATCCCTCTTCTCCGGAAGCGGCCAACCGAAGGTGTTCGGGCCGAATGCCGACGGTGAACCGCCGATCCGGTGGAAGTAGAGCCGGCGCCGGGATGGACTGGGGGTTTTGAAGGTCGAGAACCAGCGACGCTCCGTCCGAAGATGATCGGCCGCTTATGAAGTTCATCGCGGGTGATCCGATGAATCCTGCAACAAAACGGTTGGCAGGTCGATCGTACAGATCGAGCGGCGCACCCTGCTGTTCTATGACGCCGGCGCGCATCACGACCACGTGGTCGGCCATTGTCATCGCCTCCACCTGGTCGTGAGTCACATAAACGGAGGTGGCGCCAAGGCGATCATGGAGGGAGCGGATTTCCTTTCGCATATGGACCCGCAACGCAGCGTCCAGGTTGGACAGGGGCTCGTCGAACAGGAAGGCCTTGGGGTTACGGATGATTGCACGGCTCATCGCGACGCGCTGCCGCTGTCCGCCGGACAGTTCCCGCGGGTACCGATGCAGCAGGTCGGTGAGGCCGGTGACCGCGGCGACCTCGTCGGCTGCCTTTTTCCGCGCTGCCTTGCCCACACCGTTGATCTTCAGACTGTAGGTCAGGTTCTGCTCCACGGTCATGTGCGGATAGAGCGCATAGGACTGGAAGACCATCGCGAGGTCTCTTTTCCTCGGCGGCACGCCGTTCATCCGCTCGCCGGCGATCAGAAGATCGCCCCTGGATATGCTCTCCAGGCCCGCCAGCGAGCGCAGCAAGGTCGATTTTCCGCACCCGGACGGCCCGACGAGCGCTACGAACGTCCCCTTGGGAATGGAGAGATCGATGCCTTTCAGGGCGTGATAGGCCCCATAGTACTTGTTGACGCCGGATAGTTCGATCTGGTGGGTCATTTGAGTGCTCCTGATGTGAGCCCGGAAACGATGCGGCGCTGCAGTAGGACAAAGATCGCGAGAATGGGCGTGACGTACATGGTGGCGTAGGCCATGATATTGTTCCATTCGCTGGTGTTCGGACCCATGAAGGAATTGAGCCCGACACTCGCCGGCTGGAGAGACACGTCCTGGATCATCGACTTGGAATAGACGAATTCGCCAAAAGCCTGCATGAAGATCAGGATCGCGCTCACCAGGATTCCGTTGCGCGCCAGAGGCAGAACGATGTGCACGAAGGCGCCGATACGGGAATTGCCGTCCACGAGCGCCGCTTCCTCCAGTTCCATGGGTACGGCCATGAACGTGGCGCGGACGAGCACCACGAAGAAGGGCATGCTCTTGGCGGCAATGGCAAGAACCACGGCAAAACGGGGATAGTCCAGCAGCCCTACCTGCGTGAAACCCACGAAGATTGGCGTGATCATCAGCGACGCAGGCAGGACCTGCAGCATCAGGATCAGGAATAGCCCGATGTCGACCCAGACGTTCCGGTAGCGGGCAAGAACGTACGCGCAGCCGGTGCCAAGGACCGCTATCAACCCCACAGCGCCGAAAGCGATGACGACGGAGTTCCAGAGATAGCGGCCCATGTTGCGGCTTTCCCAGACATGCGAAAATGTCTGCCACTGGGCCGCCGACGGCCAGAAGCTCGGCGGGTTTGCGAACATTTCCGACCCGCTCTTCAGGGCGGTCACATACATCCAGTAAAGCGGGAAAAGGTAGATGCCCGCCATGATGAGCGCAAGGAACAGCATCAGGCGGTTGCGCGATGTCTCGCTCATCCCCGCACCTCATGGCGCGTGGAGCGGACATAGACCATCGCGGCGACCATCACGAATACCGTCATGATGACGGATATGGTCGCACCCTTGCCAAAGTCGTATTGCCGGAAGGACAGGTCCCAGGCCCAGTATTGGGCCACGTTCGAAGAGTTATTCGGTCCGCCGTCGGTGATGGCCGCGAACAGGTCGAACTGCTGAAGGGTGAAGATCAAGCCGAGTGCGATGATCGCGCCGATCGTCGAGCGCATCATCGGCAGCGTGATCGTCCAGAACCTCTGCCAGGCATTGGCGCCGTCCATCTCCGCAGCCTCATAGAGATCTGCCGGAATGGCAGACAGACCGACCGATAGAAGGATCATGTTAAAGGACGTGCCAAGCCAGATGTTGGCAAGCACCACGGCCCAGAGCGAAAAGCTCGGATCCGACCGCCAGAAGATGTTGGTGCTGATCAGCCCGGCCTCTCGAAGCATGAAGTTCAGCACGCCGAAGTCGCCCGCCAGAATCCAGTTCCAGATCGCACCCACGACGAGACCGGGCATCACCCAGGAAACCAGAAAGAGGCCCCTCAGCCATGTCGCACCCGGGAAATTTGTCCAGAAGAACAAGGCAAGACCAAAGCCGATCACGAACTGGCCAGCTATCGAGCCGACAACGAAGATGACCGTATTCCTCAGGATGGATATGGTCTCGGGTTGCCTGAAAAGCTCGACATAGTTGTCCAGCCCCACAAACGGCCTGATGAGACTGCCGAGGCTGAACATGTCGACCTCCTGGAAACTCATCAGTATGTTGTAGAGCAGCGGCAGGCCCGCCAGCAGGAACAGGAAGCCGAAGGGCACGCCGACGAGAACGGCATCGAAGCCGTGGCCGTCCCTGATACTGAGATATGAACGTTTCATGGAGCCCTCGCTGCATTGCCCAGAACCGCCCGGCACCTTGGCGCCGAGCAGTTCCGCCGGGAGGAACAGGAGGCGCTACGACCATGCGATCGCAGCGCCCTGGATCAGCCTTCGATCGACTTGATCTTCTCGGCCGCCTGGTCGAGTGCCGACTTTGGATCTGTCTGGCCCGTCAGGGCCGCCTGGATGGCATCCTGGATAGCCTTGGAGATCTTCGGCCATTCCGGCGACGGGCCGCGAGGTTGTGCGTATTTCAGTTGCTCCACGAAGGTCGCCAGGGCAGCGTCCTTCAAAGGATTGCCGGTCGGTGGTACCGGGATATCGGAACGCGCCGGCAGTTGCCCGAAGTCCTGGTACATGGTCGCATCCTTGGATGCGAAGAACTCCAGCGCCTTGAACGCTTCCTCCGGATGCTTGGAGCTGGAGAAGATCGCCCAGTTGTAGTCGCCCATGGCAGAAGAACGTGGCGCACCCTCCTCTGGAACGGGGAGCAATGCCGTGCCCCAATCGAACTTGGCGTCCGCCAGCATGCGGTCGATTTCCCAGGGGCCGGAAATCACCATCGCGGCGTTGCCGGCATTGAAGGTGGCGGTCGAGTCCCACTGGCTTCGTGTCAGCGTGTCGGGAGAGGCAAGCTTCTCGTCGAGGATCTGCTTCCAGACGGTCAATGCCTTCACCGCGCCGTCGCTGTTGATCGTCTTGTAGGTGGCACCGGCCATTTGCGCCCAGGGCAGGAATTGGAAGGTCCCTTCCTCGTTCGCCTTGGCCGAGAAGGCAATCCCATAGACGTTCTTCGACGGGTCGTTGAGCTTTCGTGCTGTTTCGACCAATTGATCCCAGGTCTGCGGCGGTTTATCGGGATCCAGGCCGGCGGCCTTGAACAGATCCTTGTTGTAGTAGAGGGCGATCGTGTTGGTCGCCTTGGGAACACCGTAATATTTGCCGTCCCACATGACCGATTTCAGAGGTCCGTCAAAATAGTTTTCCGCCTTGATCACGTTTGACTTGGCGATCTGATCCGTGACGTCGAGGAATGCCCCGCGAGAAGCGAACATCGCATGGTTCGGATTGTCGATCGCGATGATGTCGGGAGCCTTGCCGGTGGAATAGGCCCTCATCGCTTCGCTTACGACATCGTCGAACTGGATCTGACGATACTCGATCTTGATCCCGTTGTTTTGCGCGTTGATCTCCTTGATGAGGTTCGGCGCGGGCTGGATGTCCCGGTCAAGAGACCAGAGTGTCAGTGTCACGTCCTGGGCTCTTGCGCCCGAGCCGATGAACGAGCATGTCAAGGCCAAGACGGCAGCGATCGAATAGTTGCGGATACCCATGGTTCTCCTCCTTGGTGGTTACCCTCATCACCTTCCGGCTGCGGAACCCCCTTGCCGCAGCTGAAACCCATCAAATCATTTTGGATCGACAACGAAGCTCCCGCCCCTTGCCTGCTTGAGATGATTCAGGGCATGAACCTGCCCGGTCATCTCGAGCGCATCCCGGTACACCGGGTCATGCCACCCTTCGATGTCAATGGAGCCTGACCAGCCGGCGAGTCGCAGTTCGGAAATGATGTCCGTCCAGTTGCTGTCGCCGAAGCCCGGGGTCCGCATGAAAACGAAGGGGTGCTTGCCGAAGATTCCATGCTCGCGGATCACGTCCCAGCGGATCGTGGCGTCCTTGCCATGCACATGGAAGATCTTGTGAGCCCATTTGCGGATCTGCGGCAGCGGGTCGATCAGATAGACCATCTGATGACACGGTTCCCATTCGAGTCCGATATTGTCGTCCGGCGTCTCGTTGAAGATCAGCTCCCACGCATCCGGATTGTGGGCGATATTCCAGTCGCCGCTCCCCCAGTTTCCGTCCATTGCGCAGTTTTCGAAGGCGATCCTGATCCCGTTGTCGGCCGCTCGTTTGGCGAGCTCGCTCCAGACCTGCTTGTAGCGCGGCAAGCTGTCGGTCAGCGGCTTGTTGCGGATGCGTCCGGTGAAGCCAGCGACGCAACTCGCGCCAAAATGATGAGCGTTGTCTATGCAGTCCTTCCAGCCCTGTAGGGTCTGTTGATCGAGTTCGGTCTCCTCGAGCGGGTTCCCAAACATGCCGATCGTTGAGATAGTTATGTCCCGGTCACCGATGGCGTCGAGGCAGCGCTTGCCGAGTTCCCCTACGTCCTGTCCGTTAGTCGTCTGCCAGAAGAAGGGCTCGAAACTTTCAAAGCCCATGTCGGCGATCTGGGAAATGCGATCTGCCGCATCGCCCTTTGTAGCGCTGACCATGGTACCGATGCGGATGGCGTTCGGGGATCGTTCCTGCATGATATGATTCCTCAGACTTTGATGTCGACCGGCTGCCCGGCTTTGGCGCTTTCGATGGCACCAAACACCATGGCAAGGCTTTTGATGTTGTCCTGGCCCGCCGTCTCCGGCGAGCGCCCAGTTTGAATAGCGGTCAGGAAATCTCGGATGACGCTCGCGTGGCCGCGCGTCTCCTCCCCGCGAGACGGTGGAGGGACTTCGATGGGAGAGAAGCCTCGCAGAAGACCCGGTTCATCAGCCGCAACCGATGCTTTGAACGTATCCTCACCGTCCCAGGTCATCATGCCCTTTGTCCCAACGATGCGCCAAAGGCTCTCCCAGCTGGTTCTCTCCCCTTCTGCGCACCAGGAACCGCGGTAGGTGAAGATCACGTCGTCGGAAAACCGGAAAACCGCATTGGCCGCTGCGCCGTGCGCGTACCAGGATCCCTTCGGGTTGGTTTCCAGGCAATAGACCGACATCGGTGTCTTGCCGGATACAAAACGCGCCGCATCGAAAGTATGGATCGCCATGTCAAGCAGCAGCACATTGTCCATCTGCTCCCTGAAGCCGCCGAAGTGCGGTGCAATGAAGAAGTCGCAATGGATGGCGGTAATCTCGCCGAGGCCCCCTTCTTCCACCAGACGGCGCATCCGCCGCACGCCGGAGATGAAGCGTCTGTTCTGGATGACGGCATGAATCCTGCCCGCCGTTGCAGCAGCACGAACGAGGTCCTCGGCCTCGTCCATGGAACCGGCCATCGGTTTTTCGCTCAACACATGACAACCGTTCGCCAGGGCCGTCATAACCACGGAATGACGTGCCGCCGGTATGACGACATCGAAAACGACATCAGCACGCGTTTCATTCAGCACGGACTGCAGATCGGCGCCGATAACGGCCGACGAGAGGTTGAACTCGGCGGAGAGCTTCTCGGCCACGGACCGATCAAGATCAACAAGTCCGACGACGCGCAAAGCATCCGCCAGCTCGCGATCCGACTGAAGTGCCTTCAGCCAGCCCTTGGCCATGGCTCCGCATCCGCACAGTACGACGTTAAACGTCATCTCACCCCTCCCGCAGCATCCACGGCTAAGCCTCCCGGACGCCGTAAACGTTTACGGAGACTATGGACATTGCAGTGGTTCTGTCAATACTGGTTCTTCTCACAGATCGGATCCGCTTCTCCATGACAGGCATACGGCAACTCGCCGAACATCTTCAGATCTCCATCGGCACTGTGTCGCGCGCCCTGAACGGCAAGGCGGATGTAAATCCGGAGACGCGCAAACGTGTTCTCGAAGCGGCAGAAGAACTTGGTTACGTCCCAAACCAGTCAGGTCGTTCTCTCCGCAAAGGCACAACAGGCGTCGTCGGCTTCATGATGCAGACGGGGCCAGAGATCACCAGCCAGGGCGACACCTTCTTCATGAGTGTGTTCGATGGGGTCCAAAGCGTGCTGTCGCGCCACAACCTCGACCTGGTGGCCCTCCTCTGCTCGTCGGAAGAGGATCCGAACGCACACCTACAACGAACCGTCGCACGGGGTTTTGCCGACGCGATCATCCTTTCGGCGACCCGGCGGCACGACGAACGCTTCGAACTGCTCCATCGCCACAGAATTCCATTCATCTCGCTTGGCCGCAGCCTGACTGACGTTGGTCACCCGTGGATCGACCTGGATTTCGAAGGTATGGCCGAGACGGCGATCGAGAGGCTCGTCGCCTCGGGACACAAGCAGATCGGCGTAATCTGGCCACAAGGTGATCTCAACCTCGGCTATCTTTTCGTCGACCGTTGCCGCGCAGTTCTGAAGCGGCACGGCCTTGCTCTCGATGATAGCCATATCTTTCGCGCCAAGCCGAGCGAGGCGGGTGGCTATGCTGTGGCCGGCGAGATCGTATCGGGGACTACACGACCCACGGCCGTCGTTCTGGTGAACGAGACGCTGGTGACGGGGCTATACAAGGGCCTGGAGGAACGCGGCATCAAGCCCGGTCGGGACATCGCAATCATCGGGCGCTACAGTCCTCAAGCACAGTACCTTTCTCCTGCGCTGACTTGCTTCACCCTGTCGCTGCGCGATCTGGGTGTCAGTCTCGCGGAGACGCTCTTGTCTCGCCTGCCCGACTACCAAACGCTTTATGGTGACGCTGTCCAACGCCGGATATGGCCCATGTCGCTGGTGGAGGGCTCCAGTGGATAGCCGTCCTCTGGATCGCTGATCACCAGATCCTTGCACTGGCGAAGGGATGGCCAATGGAGCAGGGTCGCTCCAGGCAGTGAGACAAGTCCGCGAAACGTTGAGCGGAGCACCTTGGATTTCCGGGAACGACAACGGGCGCCTTGCGCCGTTATCGGCAGGATCCGACCTCATATCGTCAATCCGACGTGAGCAACGTCTCGAAGAAGGCCATTCTTTCCTCGCCCGTCTCTGTCGGCTGCTCGAAGACCAGACGATCCTCACGCCGGGCGCAAGGTCCCTTTGCGGCGAGCAGCTTGACGACTTTCAACAGGGGTCTGGGAGCGAAGGTGATCGCCAGTGCCCGGGGACCTGCATCCAGCTTGCTGATGCGGAAACGTGCGGCCGCGATCTGCAACTTCGTGATGCGCAGCAGAACTGATACTTCTTCCGGCAAATCACCGAACCGGTCTTCGAACTCTTCGGCCAGTTCGTCAACCTCCGCAGGTGACGACGTCTTCAACAGCCTCGCATAAAGGTTGAGCCGAACGGTCGCATCAGGCACATATTCTGCGGGTATGGTACCTGCTACACCGAGGTTGACCGAGGCATGGGTAGATGTTTCCGCCCCGTCTTCGCGATGAGACCCGATCGCCCGCTCCAGCAGCTTTTGGTAAAGGCTGACCCCGAGGACCTTCATGTGTCCGGCCTGGTCCTCTCCCATGAGGTCCCCGCCCCCACGAAGATCGAGATCCCGCATGCTGAGCGAAAGGCCGGAACCAAGCCGGTCGTTTTCCACGAGCGTGGCCAGCCGGAGGCGTGTTTCCTCGGCGATTTCGCTGCCCTCGTCAACCAGCAGATAGGCGACTCCCTGCGCCTTTCCTCGCCCGACGCGGCCGCGCAGTTGATGCAGCTGCGCCAGACCGAACCTGTCGGACCGCCAGATGAAGATGGTGTTTGCGCGCGGCACGTCGAGGCCATTCTCGATGATGTTGGTCGACAGAAGAACGTCGCCTTCGCCATCTGCGAAACCGACGATGGCGTCGTCCATCTCCCCCGCCGGCATCTTGCCATGGGCGACCCGGATGGAGAAGTCGGGCACGATCTTGCGCAAGACCGCCTCCACTTCCCCGAGATCCTCGATCCGTGGCACCACGATGAAGCTTTGCCCTCCTCGCCTGCGCTCGCGCATCAACGCGATCCGCATCGACGCACGATCAAAGACGCTGAACGACGTTCTCACAGGCATGCGTTTCGAAGGCGGAGTGGTCAGCAGGCTCACATCCTGGATGCCGATCATGGCCGTTTGCAACGTTCGGGGTATGGGCGTGGCGGACATCGCCAGCATGTGGAGGGATGGAGCCAACGCTCTCATGGCCTGTTTGTCGCGTATCCCGAACCGATGTTCTTCGTCGACGATGAGGAGCCCGAGGCGGGCAAATGCGACATCTTTCGCGAGAATCGCCTGCGTGGCGACCACGATTCCAATCTCGCCCCGGGCGAGTTCCGCCTTGATCTCCTTCGCCTCGCCGGCCGACACCAGACGCGACAGCATCGCGACCTTCACCTTGGTTCCCGAGAACCGGCGCTCGAACACTCCCAGATGTTGACGCGCGAGCACCGTCGTTGGAGCTATCACCACCACCTGTCCACCCGCCAGCGCCACCGCCGCCGCGGCACGAAGCGCAACTTCGGTCTTGCCAAAACCAACATCGCCACAGATGAGGCGGTTCATGGCCTTGCCGCTGCGAAGATCCTGAAGGACTGCCTCCACCGCGCCGGCCTGATCGGCGGTTTCTGCGTAGGGAAAGCGTCGAGCAAAACGATCGTAATCCGCCCGAGCCGGAACAAAGCTGTCAGCAGTTATTTCGCTTCTTTCCTTTGCCAGGCGCTTCAAATGCCGGGCCGCGGAACGGATCTCTTTACTGATCGCCGCTCGCTTCCCGGCCCAGGCGTCCGTGTGAAGACGATCGAGCGTCACGGATTGGGGTTCCGACCCGTAGCGCCAGAGCTTGCCGAACTCTTCCATCGGCACCAGCACTGATGCGCTGTCCCGGTATTCAAGGCGCGCAGCGGCACGGACCACGCCGTCCACCGCAAGGCTCTCCAGATCCGCAAGGATGCCAATGCCATGGTTTTCGTGAACGACGACGTCACCCAGCCGCAGCTCGGGTTCGGTCAGGAGCAGGCTCTCGCCGTTTCGTCCTCCTGAGTAGCCCAGAACTTCGCCGACCGTCACGAGGGTGAGGTTCGAGACTGGATCCATGAACCCGCGGTCGAGTGAGCACGAGAGCTTGAACAGCCTGCAATCCTTTCTCTCGACCACCTCTGCCCAGTTGTCTGCCTCGCTGAGCCTGGCTTTCAGTCTTCGCTCAAGCCTGCGACACAGGTACCCGCTGCCGTGCCCAGCGACCACGACCTTCCGGCCCGATTGCTCTTCCCGCACGACAAAATCTGTAAGATCGTTCAGAGGGTTGGCGCTGACGGCGAAATCCGGCAGCGGCCCGGCACCTTGCACATCCAGGCTGATGGAAGAAAGGCCGCTTACACCCTGCGTCCAGTCACGACGGCTCAGATAGAGGGAAGACCCTTCCTGCCGCTCCCGGTCACCGAAAAGCCGGACAGCTTGCCCAGCGTCGGCGATAACGTCGAGATAGGCATCCAGCCGCGCCTCTATCCCAGGGGCGATGGAGACATTCGCATCATCAAGGACGTCGAAAACGGTGCGCATCTCCCCATAGAGCTTGAAGAGGTGAACCTCCGTCATCTCGGAAGGTGCGTTGGCCCCGCGCTGCTCGCCGCCGGAAAGGATCGCTTCGGATGCCGGCCCGAATACCATTCTTGGGAGGCTGTGCTCCGTTCTTTGAGATGAAGGATCGTAGGATCTCAACTCCGATACCAACCCGTCTTCATCCAGGAGGATCCGCATCGGCGCCGTCGCGCCCGCTGGAAAAATGTCCACAACTTCGCCGCGGAAGGCGATCTCGCCTGGCTCGTCGGCAACGGCGTCTTCCACATATCCGGTACGCCTGACAAAGGCTTCGAACCCGTGACGATAGAAGGGCTCTCCCACCTTGAGTTCGAACCAGCTTTCCTCGACCACACTGGCAGGAGGAATGCGCTGGAGAACGGCATCGAGCGATGTCAGAAGCAGCCGGGGCTTTGGCGAGGGTTTGGACCACACGCGCAAAGCGTCCATTCGCCGGCCCATACATTGACGCGAAGGCGGGACCCGATCATAGGGGAGACAATCCCATGGCGGCAGCACAATGAGGTCTATGCCGGGATTGAGGCAACGGAGTGCGTCGGCAGTGCGGTTCGCCGAGGTCTCGCTCAGACAGATATGCACGAGCGGCTTATCTGCCTCTTCACATGCAGCGATCAACCTGGCGGCGATGAGAGCCGCTGGAGGCCGACGGGTCGCTTCTCGTTTGTTCGCGACGGAAGAAGCTGGATGTCCGCTGTTGTCATACTCGATCCACCGCAACGCGACACCCGCCGTTTCCTGCCTGGCAAAGCCGAAGTGCCGCGGTGCCAGCAACCGCCGCCACTCAACTGATTGGCAGCCGGTTGGTTCCTCCCATCAGACGTGAAGAGCACCGCGGTGTGCCCGCCCGACCAAGGCATGTCATTGCAGTTCGAGCATCCTCAACGCATTTTCGATCGCGGCGCCCGAGGCGGTATTGTCGAAGACGCACCAGCTTTCCGGCGCGAGGC
Source organism: Pseudomonadota bacterium (assembly GCA_023433855.1). Lineage (GTDB taxonomy): Bacteria > Pseudomonadota > Alphaproteobacteria > Rhizobiales > Rhizobiaceae > Neorhizobium. The sequence goes on from JAEYTV010000025.1 coordinate 15,505, forward strand.
GGTTCGAAAACGACCTGATCTCGTCCTCCGTATAGCTCGAATAGTAGATCCGGGGTTTGCCGTGCAGGCGCACGTACGCGGGCGGATCGTCGAAATCCTCGGCCGACCAAACGGGCGCCGGATCTGCGAGAACCCTGTCGATCGCGTAGTTCCTCAACAATTCGATCGCTTCTTTCGAGCCCCAGCTCTTGTGTCGTACCTCGATGACGATTGCTCCGGGTTCGGCGTCGCGCATCGTCTTGAATGCGGTCTCGAGTTCGTCGGCGTCGAAGGCCAGCGAGGGCGGCAGCTGGCACAGCAGCGGGCCGCGTTTCTTACCAAGTGGTTCGATGTCCTTGAGGAAGGTGCCGAGCGGCGGGCCGATCTCCTTCATCGCACGGACATGGGTGATCTCCTTGGGAACCTTCACCGAGAAGCGGAAGCTTTCGGGTACGCACTCAGCCCAGCGCAAAAGGGTAGACGACCGGCCGCGGCCTTCGGGAGCGCCCAGGCGGCTGTTGCGATGGTCGGCAATTGGTCCTCAGATCCAGTCAATGTGATACCCGGTCCAGCGTAACGGCAGGGCCGGCGCGCAGTTCCCCACGCGGCAGCGCCAGGACAGGGTCGTGGGGGAACCCGGCAGAGCGCCGCAAGCGATCTGCCGGTCGCATCGTCATCGTTCATTCCGCTCGATGAAATCCAGAAGAAGGCTCGTTACTTGCTCAGGGGCTTCCTCTGCGATGTAGTGTCCGCTTTCGGGCAGATGCTCAAGCTGGGGATCCTTGAAGTGTTTCTTCATGAATTCGACGAGCAGTCCGTTTCCAAGGCCTCCGATGCCAAGTGAGGGGACGGGCAGTGTCTCCGGATATGTCAGTTGATCATCGAGATCCTGAGCATAGGCCTGATACCAGCCGTTGCCACCTCGTATGCCATCCCTTGTGTTATAGGCACTGGCGTAAACGGCCCGATCGCGTTCCGAAAGCGCATCCTTCTTGTGCAGAAGGGAATCCCAGAACCAGTCCTGATAGATGTGAGCGCGGCCCTCGATAAGCTGTTCCGGCATGTCATGCACCTGGTTAAAGGCAAACCACCAGAGGAAGAAGTCCTTCTGGAAATTGCCGGTCAGCGGACGCGGTGGAACAAGCCGCATGTCGCGCGTGCTCTGAGGCATTGCCGCCACATCCAGGAAGCTTACTGAAGCCGTCGCCTCGGGGTAGTTCGCTGCATAAGCATAGCCGACCTGGGAGCCGATATCATGGCCAACGATGTGCGCCTTCTCATAACCCAGTGTCCGGAGAAGCTCGCGCACGTCCTTTGCCATGTTCTTCTTGTCGTAACCGTTCTCCGGCTTGTCGGAGGCACCCATGCCGCGAATATCCAACGCGATCACATGGTGGCTTTCCGCCAGGCGAGGCATGATCTTGTGGAAGGCCCACCAGGTTTGTGGCCAGCCGGGCATCATCAAGACAGGTGTGCCCCTGCCTCCTTCGACATAGTGAAGGCGGACGCCGTTGACATCGGCAAATCCGCTCCTGAAGCCCTTGAGTTCGCCGACCAGGGTCTTGTTCGAGACATCGATCCCTTGGTACGGATTCCCCTTGTCGGTGACCTGAGCCGAGGCCATTGTGGGCAGCATCAACGCCAGCAGCACTGCCGCGACGTAAGTTCTACGACTTCTCATTTGCATCAACTCCACTTCTAGAGGTTGCGGTTTCACAAAACATGTTCGACCGGGAGGACCGTTCCGTTTGTGTTCATCGAGGCCCCAGATTCCAATGCGCTGAGTGCATGCGGTTCCAGCCATGGTGAGCTCGAACTCGCCGCCAGGCAACGGGGCCGAATTGCCAGCTTGGGCAGCTTGCTTCAGGGGACGGTTTTAGCCTCCGCGGCCGCCGCCAGCATCTCGACCCAATCCTGGTGGTATCTGTACAGCGCACCCGGGTTCTTGCGGCCGATCTCCTCCAGGAAGAACTCGCCTCGCAATGTCTCCTCCGTAAGGAGATGACAGCCATTTGCCGTAGGAGTGATGACCCAGCCGTGAAACGCAGTCGAGCCCGTTTGATCTCCCTCGACAGTGGTCGACCAGGAAAGCCTGCGGCAGGGAGTCCATTCCTCGACGACGGAAATCATGGAGAACCCGACCGTTACGCGGTTGTACCGCGTTCCCATCCTCAGTTGACGTTCTCCAGTGAGGATCGTGACCTGGTTTTCCGGCGGGAAGTAACTTGACCAATTCTCCGCATCGACGAGCAAGTCCCATACAGTCTGCGGCGTCGCGTTCACGGCAATTTCGTTGAGCGCGTAAAGGGCTGAGACCTTGGGGTCGTTGATTGGAGGAAAGCTAACGCGATCCAGCATGCCTGTTCTCCACTCTTAATGGGTGACGCAACCTACCCGTTCGCTTCATTTTCTGTGTCAATCGATACAGAATTCCTAGAAGTCTTGTTACGAGGTGTCAACGGCTTTATATAACGATCGATGCAAAAATATCCGAACGACGTTATATGACCGAGATGAACACATCGCGCAGCCGAGGGCGTCCCCGAGCCTTCGACAGGAAGGCGGCTCTTGCAAAGGCAACCCGTCTATTCTGGTGCAAGGGGTACGAGGCAACATCGATTTCTGACCTCACGGAGGCCATGGGGATCGGTTCGCCGAGCCTCTATGCTGCCTTCGGTTCGAAGGAGGCGCTCTACGAAGAGGCGCTGCGCTACTATGTCGAGAACTTCGCGGACCTGGTTTGGTCCAGGTTTCATGCGGCGCCTACCGCCCGTGCAGCCGTGGAATCCTATCTCATGGATTCCGCCGCAGCTCTGACCGGCTCCCTTGCAGACATACCCAGAGGCTGCATGGTGACTTTGTCTTCCGTCGCCAGCGAGGGCTATTCCGCACTTGGGGAGCGGGTGAAGATGCAAAGGGCCGTTACCCTCGACACCCTGAAGGAGCGACTCGAAAAGGCAGTCAAAGAAGGGGAATTGCCTGGCGGGAGTGATGTGCACGCTCTCGCACGTTTCGTGCAGACGGTCC
>JAEYTV010000044.1 GCA_023433855.1 Pseudomonadota bacterium
GTACTCATAGGGGTGATCATCCTGGCCTCGACAAGAGTGGCCTACCATGCGGAGGTGCTCGCCCATAAGGTCGGCGACCCCTACGGCACGATGATCCTCACGCTCTCGGCGGTGGCTGTGGAGGTGCTCATCCTCGCCATCATGATGGGCAACACGGCTTCGCCGACGCTCGTGCGGGACACTATCTATTCCGCCGTCATGCTCGACATAAACGGCATCCTGGGGCTTGCTGCGCTGCTTGGCGGTTTGCGGCATGGCGAGCAGCCATACAATGACGATTCCAGTCGCACCTACAGCGTCATGATCCTCACCGCGATGGGAATCTCGATGGTCGTGCCGGAATTCGTCCCGGTAGAAAAGTGGCACTATTATTCCGCGTTCAACATAGTTGCGATGATCGCGCTCTATACGCTCTTCCTCAGAATGCAGGTGGGTGCCCACAGCTACTTCTTCAGCTATAGCTATCCTCGGGAAAAAACACCGCCCGCAGGGCACCCGGCTGACGAAGAGGCGGAAAAGCAATCTGCTGCTCTGTCCATCGGCGTCATCCTTTTCGGTGTCGTCGTGATCGGCGTCCTGGCGGAATTCATGTCAGCCTTTCTGAACACTGGCCTGGAGGGAACCGGGGCGCCGCCTGCCCTGATGGCACTGGTCGTCGCCGCCATCTCCGCCGCACCGGAAATCCTGACGGCGCTGCGGGCCGCCCTTCGCAATCGCATGCAGTCCGTCGTCAACATCGCCTTGGGCGCCTCGCTCTCGACTGTCATTCTGACTGTGCCTGTGATGGAAAGCATCGCCCTGTATACAGGGCAGCCGTTCATCATGGCGATGACGCCCGTGCAAACTGTCATGGCAGGAGTGACTCTGATTGCCGCGGCCATCAATCTGAGCGACGGCCAGACCAACGCCATCGAGGGCATGACCCACTTCGTTCTTTTCGCCACCTTCATCATGCTGACGATGCTCGGCCTCTAAATCCCGTAAGAAATCAGCACGTTGTTGAAATCCGTCAAATCAAGCCGGCAACCTCCTGATTCAGTTTCTCCGTTTGCCATTGCTGACCGGCTGCGCATATACAGGGCGGAGCGGCCTGAAGGATTTCTCGACGGCCAAGAGATCTGAACTGGAGGACTACCATGTCGACACCACCCTACAGAGCTGACCACGTCGGTTCGCTCCTGCGCCCGGCTTCCGTGAAGGAGGCGCGCAAGAAATTCTACGAAGACAAGAGCATCTCCGCTGCCGAACTGAAAGCGGTCGAAGACGAGGGCATCCGCGACCTGGTGAAGTTGCAGGAAAGCGTCGGGCTCAAGGTGGTAACGGACGGCGAAGCCCGCCGCCACTTCTGGCATTACGACTTCCTCGGCCTGTTGGATGGTATGGAATTCGTCACCCGCGAAGCCCACAAGGGCGTCACCTTCCACGGCGTCAAGCTGCCGCCGACCTTCCCGACCATCAACGGCAAGCTCGATTTCCCGGACGACCATCCGCATCTGGAACACTTCAAGTTTCTCGCCGCAAACACCAGCGTGACCCCAAAGATCTCCATTCCAGGCCCGAGCGTCGCCCATTACCGCACCGCCAAGGCCGACATAACGGTACCTGAGTATCAGGACGTCGAGGTCCTCTTCGCCGACCTGGCCCGAACTTACGCCAAGGCGGTTCAGAAGTTCTACGACGCGGGCTGCCGCTACCTGCAGATGGACGACATCTACTTCGCATATCTCGGTGACGAGAAACAGCGGGCGATGAAGCGCGAAGAAGGCTTCGACCCGGACTGGCTCATCCAGAAATACGCCTGGATGATGCACGAGGCGATCAAGGACCGGCCGAAGGACATGCTGATCGGTATGCACATGTGCCGCGGGAACTTCCGCTCGACCTGGGCCGCCGAAGGTGGCTACGATGCTGCGGCCGACGCGATCTTCAATCACACCGGCGTCGACATGTTCTTCATGGAATATGACACCGAACGTGCCGGTGGGCTGCAGCCGCTGAGCCTCCTCCAGAAGGGCTCTAAGCAGCGCGTCTACCCTGGCTTCATCACCACGAAGACCGGTGAACTGGAAAGCCTTGATTCACTTCGCCGTCATTTCGATGAGGCTTCAAAATACGTGGATCTCGACCAGCTCGGGATCGCGCCGCAGTGCGGCTTCGCGTCGACCGAAGAAGGCAACTCGATCACCGAGGATGACCAGAAGCGTAAGCTGGAACTGGTCGTGCAGACGGCCGAAGCCATCTGGGGTAGCGCCTGAGGCATCCGCACGCCGCAGGGATCATTTCCCTGCGGCGATTGCACTTGAGAAATGCCGGTGCCGCCCGATGTCCTCCTATCAGTCAATCGAGAGGACGACCACAATGGGTATTTTCGACAAGATCAGGAACGCCATCTTCGGCGGGCCGGCGCATGCCGCGTCGCCAAATGCTCCAGAGCCCTCGAGGCCACCAGCCACGGCGCAGCCTTCAGCAGCACCGACGTCGCCATCCGCACCGTCTGCCGCGACACCCTCAGCCAGCCCGCAGCCTTCGGCGGCACCAACGGCGACCTCAGCACCGTCTGCGGGAACACCTTCAGCCACCCCGTAGGCGACGACCACCCCCGCCCCTAATGCCGCGCCGTCCCCCTCCGTCGACATCGCTCCCGTTCTGGATGACGCCGGCAAGAGAAGCGGGCAGAAGCTCGACTGGCGCAAGTCGATCGTCGCCCTCATGAAGGCTCTCAACCTCGACTCCAGCCTGTCCGCCCGCAAAGAGCTTGCCGATGAGCTGGGTTATACGGGGGCGAAGGACGGATCGCCGGAAATGAACATCTGGCTCCACAAGGCGCTGATGAAAAAACTCAAGGAGAATGGCGGCAAGGTGCCGTCCGACCTTCTCGACTAGACAAGTGTCATCCAGCGGCCGGCCGCCTCCGGTAGACCTGCAGCCGCCTGCGACGCGCTAGATAAAATTATCTTGAATGAGGTTTGTACAGCCGACGCCCGCAAACGCCCTAGATCAGGCAAATGCGAGCGCCGGCCGAAGGTCGCCGTTGATCGCGGGGGCGGATGCCGTTCCATACACGGGAGATCTACGATGAGACATAGCAACCTTGTTCTGGTCAGCTTGGTTCTGTCGGCTGCATTACCTGCAACGTCTTTGTACGCGCAATCCGCCGGCCAGCCCGTGGAAACCAAGCGTCCCAATGCTGCCGACCAGAAGCCCGCCTTTTCCGGGCAGACGCGAGCGCCACAGCCGGCTTCGATGCCGGAGATCAAGGCCGAAACCGTCGCCGCGGACCTGCCGCACCTGTGGGCCATGGAGTTCCTGCCGGATGGACGAATGCTCGTCACGGCAAAGGAAGGCGCCATGCATATCATCTCCGAAGAAGGGGCCGCAGGGCCGAAGATAGACGGCGTGCCGGATGTGCTCTCCGGCGGCCAGGGGGGCCTCCTCGACGTGGCTCTGGCACCCGATTTCGCCCAGACGGGCATGATCTTCTTTTCCTTCTCCGAGCAGCGGGAGAAAGGCAATGGCACGTCGGTGGCGTCCGCCAGGTTGACGCTTGACGAGGACGGCGGCGGCAAGCTGGAAAACCTCAGGGTCATCTTCCGGCAAATGCCGAGCTATGACGGCAACAAGCACTTCGGTTCCCGTCTCGTCTTCGGTCCGCAAAACGAGCTCTACGTCACGGTCGGAGAGCGCTCCGATCCCGGACCGCGCGTCCAGGCACAGGACCTGAAGAGCGGCCTCGGCAAGGTGTTCCGGATCGATATGGAAGGCAAGGCCTTGCCTGATAACCCATTCGCCAGCCGGGAAGACGCCCTGCCTGAGATTTGGAGCCTTGGCCACCGCAACCTTCAGGCTGCAGCGCTCGACGCGCAGGGACGTCTCTGGACCGTGGAGCACGGGCCCCGCGGAGGCGACGAACTGAACCGTCCCGAGGCGGGCAAGAACTACGGGTGGCCGGAGGTGACCTACGGCATCGACTATTCCGGCAAGCCGATCGGCAAAGGCATCACTGCCATGAAGGAAACGGAACAGCCGGTCTACTATTGGGATCCGGTGATCGCACCGTCCGGCATGGCCTATTACGACAGCGATCTCATCCCCGAATGGACGGGAGCCTTTCTCATCGGCGGGCTCGTCACCCAGGGGGTCGTCGTTGTCCATATGGATGGAGACAGGGTGGCGCATGAAGAGCGTGTGCCGCTCAACGCCCGCATCCGCGACGTGAAAGTCGGACCTGATGGCGCCGTCTATGCTGTCACCGAACAGCGCGGCGGCGGCTCAACGATCCTGCGCCTGACGAAGAGCTGACAAGACATTACCGGCACACAAAAGCCCGCCGTCGCGGCGGGCTTCTGGCGAAAAAACACATTTAGCTTATCTGCAGGCGGCGCAGAAGCGCTGGATGCGCTTGCAGGCTTCCTCCAGCAGGTCTTCCGAGGTCGCGTACGAGATCCGGAAGTTGGGCCCGAGCCCGAAGGCCGAGCCGTGAACCACGGCAACCCCTTCCGCTTCCAGCAACTCGCTGACGAAATCCTCGTCCGTCTCGATGACCTTGCCGGACGGGGCGGTCTTGCCGATCAGGCCGGCACAGGAAGGATAAACGTAGAATGCTCCTTCTGGAGAGGGGCACTTGATGCCGGTGGCCTGGTTGAGCATCGATACCACCAGATCGCGGCGAGCTTCGAAGATCTTCTTGTTGGCCGGGATGAAGTCCTGCGGTCCGTTGAGCGCTTCTACCGCAGCCCACTGTGCAATCGATGTAGCGCCCGACGTTTGCTGGCCCTGGATCATGTCCATCGCCTTGATCAGCTGCAGCGGACCGGCGGCATAACCGATGCGCCACCCGGTCATGGCATAGGCCTTGGATACGCCATTCATCGTCAACGTACGGTCGTAGAGCTTCGGCTCCACTTCCACCGGCGTCACGAATTTGAAGTCGCCATAGGTCAGGTGCTCGTACATGTCGTCCGTCAGCACCCAGACATGCTCGTGCTTCAGAAGCACGTCGGTCAACGCCTTGAGTTCGGCATGGGTATAGGCAGCACCAGTCGGGTTCGACGGCGAGATGAAGATCAGCCACTTCGTTTTCGGCGTGATGGCCTTGTCCAGGTCTTCGGCCGTCAGTTTGAAGTTGTTCTCCTGCTTCGTGTTCACGAAGACGGGCGTTCCGCCGCAAAGAGCGACCATCTCCGGATAGGACACCCAGTAGGGTGCCGGAATGACCACTTCATCGCCCGGGTTAAGAGTCGCCATGAAGGCGTTGAAGAGAATCTGCTTTCCGCCTGTTCCGACGATCGTCTGCTCGGGCTTGTAGTCAAGGCCGTTTTCCCGCTTGAACTTGTCAGCGATCGCCTTGCGCAACTCCGGAATCCCCGAGACCGGTGTATATTTCGTTTCGCCCCGGTTGATCGCGTCGATGGCAGCCTTCTTGATGTTGTCGGGCGTATCGAAATCCGGCTCGCCTGCACCAAGCCCGATCACGTCACGACCTTTGGCTTTGAGCTCGCGCGCCTTTTGCGAAACAGCAATGGTAGCGGAGGGCTTTACGCGAGAAAGAGCATCGGCAAGAAAGGCCATATCTTCAGTCCTGAAGTACTGTTGAACACGGACGGATCGCATAAGTACGCCGCCGTACGCTCTATGTCTAAAGCGCGCCGCCATTTCAAGCGGAAAGCTTGAATGACAGCCATAACCGATACTGATCGGTGGCTCGTCCGTTGTCTCGCCGCCCGCCAAGATGCGTCGGCGAACATCCCGCTGGGCAGTGAAGATTCATGGGGGGCGATCCATCAGGAAGCGACATGAACGATCCTCTTAGCGCCATCGGAGGAAGGCGGGCGGAGAGCTAAGTTTGCCGCGGGATGGAGGGCCTGAGGCGGCCGGCCATTGCAGACACGGACCCGAAAACCCCTAATTTTCAGGGGGTCCAGCCGCCCGGCTTTATCCGGAACGCTCCGGTTGAAGAAACTTTTTCTTGCCAATTTCCAATAAACACAGCACTCTGTGAAAGTTCGGGCAATTTACGAGTACGGGAAGACCTATAATGATGCGCTCCGAAGGCGCCAAGACTTCGGGCGGTAGACTGCGGGCGGAGATTTCAAAGCTATTCCTGCCAGTCGCCGCGGTAAAGACAGGGACCCTTTCTTAAAGCTGCCTGCCGCCGCCCCCTGGGGCAAACTGTTATGCTGTCCGCCGCTGAACACGGACAGAGAGAAAAGGACCTGCTGCATGGCCGAAACTGGCACTGTTAAATTCTTCAATACCGACAAGGGCTTCGGCTTCATCAAGCCTGACAATGGTGGCGCCGATATCTTTGTTCACATTTCTGCCGTCCAGGCCTGCGGCCTGTCCGGTCTTTCGGAAAACCAGAAGGTGAGCTTCGACACCGAACCGGATCGTCGAGGCAAGGGCCCCAAGGCCGTCAACCTGCAGATTGCTGGCTGAGCTTCTGAAGGCTTACGGTTCGAGTTGAGGCCCGGCAGATATGCCGGGTTTTTTTATGGATGTGGCGTGCTCATAAACTACGTATGAACGGGTTCGAGGCTCGCTCGTCACCAATACGGCTCCCCGGGCCGTGGCCGCAGATGAAGCTCACATCGTCGCCAAGCGGGAGGACTTTGTCGCGGATGGACATCAGCAGCGTGTCATGGTCCCCACCCGGCAGGTCGGTGCGTCCGATCGAGTCTTTGAACAAGACATCGCCAAGGTGTGCGAACCTTCGCTCCTCGTTGTAGAATATCACGTGACCTGGCGCATGCCCCGGGCAGTGGTAGACTTGGAAGACGTGCTCCCCAAAACGGACAATGTCGCCCTCCCCCAGCCAGCGGTCGGGAACGACATTCCGGACCGCCATCTTCACTCCGAACATCTGCGCCTGCGCTTCCAGTTGCTCAAGCAGCGGCAGGTCTGCCTCATGCGGCCCCACCACGGGAACACCGAGCGCTTCGCGAAGTTCATCGGCACCACCAGCATGGTCGATATGACCATGGGTCAGCCAGATCTCCTTCACCAGGATGCCGTTCTCCTGGAGGACAGCGAGGATCGTGGGCACGTCTCCCCCGGGGTCGACGACCACACCCTCCTTTGTGTCCGTGTCGAACAGGATGGTGCAATTCTGCTGGAATGGCGTCACGCAAATGATGCCGGCCTGTAACGTTCCCATGGATGCCTCGGCGTACTGGTGGTATGGGCGGGATACACCACGGCGCGAGGGCCGATCCAGCTAAAACTTAGTCGACCGCTGCAACAGCCACGTCGTAGGTATCTGCCGATACCGGCGGAGCAAGCGACACTGTCGCCAGCAGAAAGGCTGCCACCACGATCTTCACGGAAAATACGGTGATCATCAGTCCCTTGAGCGGGTTGGCCGGAGATCTGCGTTCCATCATGATCGGCGGGATCGGGTCAAAGGTCTGCACCTTGATTGTTTCGGTTGTCATTGTCGTTTCCTGCATGGCTTTCTATCGACATCAATGAACATGAGGTATGAAAGTTCCGACGGATTTCGCTATATCTTGCCACCCGGCTGACCGATCCAGTCCCACGAGGACGCTCCCGAAGCCGCGGGTTCGCGCCCCCCCGTCTCCAGCTGACCTGTCGCGGCACGGATCCGGCAGGAACGTCTTCTCGCCTTTGATATCGAGGTTTCGGCTATCGCGGTGAACTCGACGAATACGGTTGATTGTTCTAGCCGTTCGCGCTTTATGGCAGGCGACGCCTACAGTATTTGAGAGTAAAGAGCTTCAGCCGACGGCAAGGAGCCAGCAAGGGAAAAGGAACCGGGAGTGTCGCGCTCATCTACGGGCAGGGCCGCCAACAAGATCCTCCCCGCCATGCCGGCGGTCGACGAAGCCCTGATCGACTTCGAGACCATTGAACTGCTGTTTTTCGCATACCGTGATTTCGTTTCGGACCCGGATGCGATCCTCGCCAAGATCGGAATGGGCCGGGCCCATCACCGCGTCGTTTATTTTGTCTGCCGACAGCCGGGGATGATGGTGACGGACCTCCTCGACAC
>JAEYTV010000132.1 GCA_023433855.1 Pseudomonadota bacterium
GTCTCGTAGGCCTCGTTGATCTCCTTGAATTTCTTCTCGGCTTCGGCATCTCCCGGGTTCTTGTCAGGATGATACTTCATGGCGAGCTTGCGGAAGGCGCTCTTCAGTTCCTTCTCGTCCGCCGATCTCCCGACACCCAGCGTTTCGTAAAAATCTGCTTTTGCCATCTAAGGTAACCGGCTCCCCAAAGGATTCCGGCTGCACGAGGCAGCCGGATACTTAAGTCAACTATGCGTGAGGTCCTGCCATCAGACAACCGACCTTCAAGCCGACTTCTTGTCGTCCCTGACTTCCTCGTAGTCGGCATCGACGACATCGTCGTCCTTGCCACCTTCGGCAGAGGAACCGCCTTCGGCCTGCTGGGCTTCGTAGATCGCCTGACCAAGCTTCATGGATACTTCCATAAGCGTCTGGGTCTTTGCCTGGATATCGTCAGCATCCGGCTCGGAAGCTTCCACTGCCGTCTTCAGGGAGGCGATTGCATCCTCGATGGCCTTGCGGTCGGTCTCGGAAACCTTGTCACCATATTCGTTCAGCGACTTTTCGGTCGAATGAACGAGGCTTTCGGCCTGATTCTTGGCTTCCACGCCGGCGCGACGCTTCTTGTCGGCTTCGGCATTAGCCTCTGCATCCTTGACCATCTTTTCAATTTCGGCGTCAGACAGACCACCGGATGCCTGGATGCGGATCTGCTGCTCCTTGCCGGTACCCTTGTCCTTGGCAGAAACCTGCACGATGCCGTTCGCATCGATGTCGAAGGTCACTTCGATCTGCGGCATGCCACGCGGTGCCGGCGGCAGGCCGACGAGGTCGAACTGGCCGAGCAGCTTGTTGTCGGCCGCCATTTCACGCTCACCCTGGGAAACCCGGATCGTCACCGCCTGCTGGTTGTCCTCGGCGGTCGAGAAGACCTGGGACTTCTTGGTCGGGATCGTCGTGTTGCGGTCGATCAGGCGGGTGAAGACACCACCGAGCGTTTCAATGCCGAGCGACAGCGGCGTCACGTCGAGAAGCAGAACGTCCTTGACGTCGCCCTGGAGAACGCCAGCCTGGATTGCGGCGCCCATGGCAACCACTTCGTCCGGGTTGACGCCCTTGTGCGGCTCCTTGCCGAACAACTGCTTGACGACTTCCTGGACCTTCGGCATGCGGCTCATGCCGCCGACAAGGACCACTTCATCGATTTCAGCCGCGGTCACGCCGGCATCCTTGAGCGCTGCCTTGCAGGGAGCAACGGTGCGCTGGACCAGGTCATCGACCAGACTTTCGAACTTGGCGCGGGTCAGCTTCAGCGTCAGGTGCTTCGGACCCGAAGCGTCAGCCGTGATGAACGGCAGGTTGATTTCGGTCTGCTGCGAGGACGAGAGTTCGATCTTCGCCTTCTCGGCAGCTTCCTTGAGGCGCTGAAGAGCCAGCTTGTCGTTCTTCAGGTCGATGCCGTTGTCCTTCTTGAACTCGGCCGCGAGATTTTCGACGAGACGCATGTCGAAGTCTTCACCGCCGAGGAAGGTGTCGCCGTTGGTCGACTTCACTTCGAAGACGCCGTCACCGATTTCTAGAACGGAGATATCGAACGTGCCACCACCCAAGTCGTAGACGGCGATCGTCTTGCCGTCCTTCTTGTCGAGGCCGTAGGCGAGAGCGGCAGCGGTCGGTTCGTTGATGATGCGCAGGACTTCAAGACCGGCGATACGCCCGGCATCCTTGGTAGCCTGACGCTGCGCGTCGTTGAAGTAGGCCGGAACGGTAATAACGGCCTTCTCGACCTTTTCACCGAGATAGGATTCGGCAGTTTCCTTCATCTTCTGAAGGATCATCGCGGAAATCTGGGCTGGAGAATACGGTTTGCCTTGAGCCTTGACCCAGGCATCGCCATTGTCGCCCTTGGCGATTTCGAAGGGAACAAGACCCTTGTCCTTCTCGACCGTCGGATCTTCGTAACGGCGGCCAATCAGGCGCTTTACGGCGAACAGCGTATTGGTGGGATTGGTCACGGCCTGGCGCTTGGCCGGCTGGCCGACGAGGCGCTCGCCATCGTCGGTAAATGCGACCATGGATGGCGTGGTTCGCGCGCCTTCGGCGTTCTCGATGACCTTCGCGTCCCTACCGTCCATGATGGCGACGCAGGAATTGGTGGTGCCGAGGTCGATGCCAATTACTTTTGCCATTTCATCTCTCTCCTTTAAGCGAACCATCGGAACCCCGACAGGCATTCCGCTGACAGTTCCTCGAATGGGATGGTCTTGCGTTTTTCGCAGCATCGGCTGCGATCATGCGGGGTATATAAGGATGGGTTTTTACGACTGCAAGGCAGGAAATCGCTTGTGTCTAAGCAAATGTAGGAGTGGGCGGATCGCCTTCACCCGCCTGTCAGGATATCGAAAAGTGTCGTCCTCCGGGTTGATCCGTCGGCACCGGGCGGACCCACGTCACCGGGAGGGATCGGCCCTCCTCCGACGTTCATGGGCGGGACCGGAGCAGGGGCATCGTGGGGGCCACGGTATTCCCGGTAGTCCCGCACCGGGATCTCGCCAGGCGGCGTGACGTCGCCGTAGCTGTAATGATCCTCGGGGGCGCGATGTCCCGCAGGTGCTCGGGGTGGCGGTGGGTAGTCTCCGGGAAGCTCTTCTTCTGTCGGAGGGTGCGCCCCGGGAAGAATACCCGATATGATGTCGCCAATCGTCGTCTGCTCGGAAGAGGGTGCCGCCGCCGGAGGAGGAGGTGCGAGGCCACGGCCGGTTCCGAACAAGGGGGTGGGCGTGTAACCCTGCATGGCCGCCGTCATATATGTTTTCCATGCCCGGGCAGGCAGGCCGCCACCCGTCACCTTTTTCATGTAGGTGCCGTCGTCGTTGCCGAACCAAATCCCGGTGGTCATGATGCTGGTATACCCGACGAATAGTGCGTCCCGGAACGATTGCGTCGTGCCGGATTTGCCGGCGGCCTGCCAGCCGTCGAGCTTTGCGGCCTTGCCTGTACCCTCGTTGACGACCCGAGTCATCATGCTGTTCATGGTTGCGGCGACCGGCTCGGCAAGCACGCGGGGCGGGTTTGCGTAGTCTGCCTCGTAAAGCGTGTTGCCTCCCGTGTCGGTGATACGCTTGACGATGTGCGGCGTCGCCTTGTATCCGCCGTTCATGAACGATGCATAGGCCGCCGTGAGCTCGACCAGCGAAACCTCGGACGTGCCGAGTGCAATAGATGCGTTGGCCTGCAGTTCGGAGTCGATGCCCAGCCGGTGCGCCATGCTGACGACGTTCTCGGGGGCGACTTCCATGACGAGCTGGGCGGCAACCGTGTTGAGCGACTGCGCCAGGGCCGAAGCGAGCGTCACTTGGCCCCGATACTTCTGATCGTAGTTTTCGGGCGTCCAGTTGCCGATACGCACGGGCGCATCGTTTCTTAGAGAATCGGGCCGCGCTCCGGCTTCCAAAGCGGCGGCGTATACGAACGGCTTGAACGCGGAGCCGGGCTGTCGTTTGGCCTTGACTGCCCGGTTGAACTGGCTGGTCGCGTAGTCGCGCCCGCCGACAAGGGCGCGGATCGCGCCCGTCGCGTCGACGGACACGAGGGCGGCCTGCGACGCGTTGAGCTTCCCGCCCTCCTTCTCCAACGCTTCCGCCAAGGTGTCTTCGGCGGCCTCCTCCAGCCTCAGATCGATCGTGGTATCGACCACGATGTCGACGGTCGGCTCACCGATCAGCCTTTTTACCTCGTCCACCACCATGTCCGCGGCGTAGTGCTCGGCGCCGGACCAATAGCTCTTCGCCTTCGCCGGCGGTTGCGACATCGCTGTCGTCAGATCACTGTCAGTGATGTAGCCCTCTTCCCGCATTGCCCCGAGTACGACCTGCGCCCGTGCCTCCGCCGCCTTCGGATCACGGGCAGGCGATAGGCGTGAGGGAGCCTTCAGCAAGCCGGCAAGTGTCGCCGCTTCACCCAGGTTGACGTCGCGAGCCGACTTATTGAAGTAGCGTCTGGACGCGGCCTCCACCCCGTAGGCATTGGAGCCGAAGAAGACCCTGTTCAGATACATCGTAAGGATCTGATCCTTGCTGAACTTGTGTTCCAGCCAGAATGACAGCAGGACTTCCTGGATCTTGCGCTCGAAGGTCCGCTCCGGCGAAAGGAACAGATTCTTGGCAAGCTGCTGGGTGATCGTCGACCCGCCCTGGATGGGCTGGCCTGTGAGATTGTTGAGGAAAGCGCGTGCCAGACCGAGAGGATCCACACCAAAATGGTAATAGAAGCGGCGGTCCTCGATAGCGATGACTGCTTGGGGCAGGTAGGGTGACATCTCCTCGATCGCCAGCGCCTCGCCACCCGTAGTTCCCCGGTTCGCGATGATGGAGCCGTCGACTGCGGTAATCTTCATGTTCGGCGGTCGGTCGGGGATTGCCCAGGTACTGGCCGACGGCATTTGTGCTCCGTAATAGAGGAGGAGCCCGCCGACCCCTATCCCGGCCCAGATCGACAGAACGATGCACCAGTAGACAAGCCTGCGGAGGGAGGGGAGCGCCCTCCTGCTCGGTGATGGTGGTGTGGAACGTCCACTGCGGCCCCGCCGCGAACGTGTATGGTGATCTTGGCGTTCAGCGCGGGGCGGTTGTCGAGCGGTCTTGGACTTTCGGCTTGGATCGCCATCTGTCCCGATGAGGCGTTCGCTCTCGTCGAGACGCAAATCCTCGACGCTGCGGGGATTTCCGAAGGATGGTTCCACGCGTCTGTCTGGTCTGCCCCTGGCTGCCATGATGAGCCGGCTTGCCCCCGTTTCTTGCCTGTGCAGACAGGCTGTCCTTAGAATTCGTGCCGCCGAAGCTTCGCTGGACTCTAAATGCGGCGATTTAAGGAGGGGTAAAGACAGGGATCCCGGTCACAACGCCTCACCGCTTGACTCTTGATCGCAATTGTGAGAACAAAAGGAGAACAGTGGAGCCAGCAATGAGCAGAACTGAACAAGTGATCGAACGTGCGATGGCCGCCGTAGCGGCTTCAAGGGCTGTCCGCGAGGCAGAGGCTGAAAGGCGGCGTGCAACGTTCCAGAAGATCCAGATCGCCACTCGGCGTCGTCCTGTCCTGCCCAAAGGCATGCAACTGCCACTCGACCTCCATTAACTGGAATGTCGAGCCCATCCGGGTTTGGAAGGGGTCTTCTTCAGGCTATCAAGGCATCTGAAGGTGGAGCATCAGTGTTGCCCGCCTGGGACGGAAGAGTGTGTCGCGAGCGATGCCGTATCCGGTACAGGCGAGCCTTCGCTCCGCCATCACGAGGCGCCTGCTCCGATCGTCTCTGGGCAGTCATCTCGCGGTTCGTATAAAGGGAGGTCGCCACGCGGCCGCAGGCACGCGCAAATTCGTGATTTCGCGTTCAAGTCGGGAGAGGGTACGCTTCAGGTGCAACCTAGCGAAGGAGAATGACATGAAGACATTTCTCATCGTCGCAGCGGCGCTTGGCCTGACCTCATCCGTTGCGCTAGCCGATTGCCCAGGCCACAACGTGACTGCTGCCAACAAGGGCGACAAAGAGATGACGACAGCAAGCATTGCAACCTCCTCTGCCGAGGGCGAGTCGCGTGATGTTGTTGTGCCGCAGGTACGGCAGGTGCAAGAACCGACGGTATCCCGGCAGTAGATCCGCTGCCGCACCGACGGCTACCGG
>JAEYTV010000274.1 GCA_023433855.1 Pseudomonadota bacterium
GCCATGCGGGCCTCTTCGGCACGGTGACTTCCCTGCTCGACTTCGCTGAGAGCCTGCTGAACGGCAGCGGCGCATCGAGGCAGGCTATTGACCTGATGCGCACGCCCCTCTCCGACAGACGCACGCATGGTTGGGAGCATCCTTACGAAAACTGGTCCGGCGGAGATCTCTGTCCTCCCGCCACCATCGGACATACCGGCTTTACCGGCACCGGCCTGTGGATCGACTTCCATCGGGGACGTGCCTGGACGCTTCTCACCAATCGGATTCACCCGACCCGTCACTTCGACAGCGGCATCCTGGCCCTGAGACAAACGGTCGGCAATCTTGTCAATAAGAGCTAAGGATCCCGACATGGAGCCAATCTGGGCCGTTGGCCTGATGACCGGAACCGTCCTGGACGGCAACATCGACGTTGCGCTCCTGAAGACGGACGGCGAAACCATCGACACCTTCGGCGCCTATACCTTGGCTCCCTACCCGCAGCAGACGCGCATGTTGCTCGAGGAAACCCTCCAGAACGCTCGCGCCTGGAACTTCGATGGTCCCGAGCCGCCCATTTTCCGCGAGGCTGAAGAGGCTTTGACGCGAGCCCAGTCGCAGGCTGTGCTGGACCTCGTCGACAGCGCCGGCTTGACCATGGCCGACGTCGGGGTTGTCGGCTTCCACGGCCAGACGGTGCTGCACCGTGCGCCGACCAGGGACCGCCGCGGCGACACCCGCCAGCTTGGCGACGGCGAACTCATGGCATCGATCCTCGGCACCCGCGTGGCCTACGACTTCCGCACCGCCGACGTTCGCGCCGGTGGGCAGGGCGCCCCCCTTGCGGCCGCCTACCACGTAGCCTTGCTCCGCCGCGTCGGCAGCCGTGGCGACACGGCGGTCCTCAACCTCGGTGGCGTCGGCAACATCACGTGGTGGGATGGCGGCGAGACGGTCATCGCCTTCGATACCGGTCCGGCGAATGCGCCTCTCAATGATTTCATGAAAGGTCTGGGATTGGGCGAGATGGACCGCGATGGTGCACTGGCGGCCTCCGGCGCCGTGGACGAGCGGCGGTTGAGCGACCTTCTGCAGCATCCCTACATGACCGCCCCCTACCCCAAATCGCTCGACCGGTTCGACTTCACAGCCGCGATGGCGGAAGGCTTGTCCCCGACCGATGGTGCTGCGACGCTCTCTGCGTTTACCGCGTCTGCGGTGGGCAAGGCACTCGACCTGCTGCCGGACCGTCCGAAACGGTTGATCGTCAGCGGCGGCGGCCGACATAACCCGACGATCATGGGAATGCTGAAGAGCCGCGCCGGCGCTGATGCCGTGCCGGCCGATCAGTTCGGCTGGCGAGGCGATGCCGTGGAGGCCGAATGTTTCGGGTTTCTTGCGGTGAGGGTCCTTCGCGGCCTTCCCATCAGCTTCCCGACAACGACCGGGGCTCCAAGACCCTTGCAGGGTGGCAGGCTGGCCGGCTAGTTGGCGCATGGAATGATCAACGTGCAAGGAGTGCTCGAAGAATGAACAAGGAGGCGTCCTGCGCCTTCGCCGGCAATGCGGTGCTGATCGGCATCGTCCTCATGCTGGCCGGAGACTTCATGTTCGCGTTGAACGACGCGATGGGCAAATGGCTGGTGGCGACCTTCTCGATCGGCCAGGTCCTTGTCATTCGCTCGCTTGGCGCGTTTGTCATTCTTGGACCGATGCTCGTCCGCCAACCGGTTTCGGCCCTCTGGCGCGTCGAGCGCATGCCTCTGCAGATCCTGCGCGTCGTCTTCGCAACCGGCGACCTCGCTCTCTTTTACGCCGCCGTCGCTTATCTTCCGTTGGCCGACGTCATGACGTTCTACATGGCGGGTCCCATCTATGTCGCTGTGCTCTCGCATTTCCTGCTCGGCGAGCGCATCGGCTGGCGCCGATGGCTTGCCGTCCTTGTCGGCTTCGCGGGCGTGGTCATCGCTCTGCGCCCCTCCTCGGAAATGCTCTCCTGGCCTTCCCTCTTCGGTCTCGCCGGAAGCCTGTCCTTCGCCATGACCCTCGTCTTGAACCGATGGCTGCGCCAGACATCGGACACCACGCTCGTGACCTGGCAGACGGTCGCCGCCTTGTTGGCTGGCGTTGTCCTCAGCATCGGAACCTGGAGAGCCTTCAACCCCGGTGAACTGCTCGCTATGTTGCTGCTCGGCGTCGTTGCCTGCATCGCGCACCTGCTCATCACCCGTTCATTGAAGCTCGCGCCGGCCTCCGTTCTCGCACCGCTCCAATATACGCTGCTCATATGGGCGGTGGTACTCGGCTGGCTGTTCTTCGGCGATCTGCCGGACGTCCAAACCTTTGCGGGCGCCGGCATCATCGTCCTGGCGGGGCTGTTCATCTTCCACCGCGGTCGCATAAGGCAGGATACCGAGGCCATGGTGCAAGCGGGTTCAAGCCACGGCTGATGCTTCGAGCAACCCCGTCCGGCGCTTCAGCAGTGCTTCGAGCGCCGAGATGCCGTCATAGATGAGGACGGCCAGAGCGCCTACGATCAGTCCCCCCTGCACGATAAATGCGAGATTGTTCGCTTGCAGCCCGGCAATGATCACCTCGCCCAAGGTCTTCGCTGCAACAGTCGAGCCGATTGTAGCGGTAGACAAACTGATGACGACCGACAGCCGGATACCGGAAACGATGATCGGCAGTGCGAGCGGCAACTCGATCTGGACCAATCGCTGCATGCCGGTCATGCCGGCTCCGCGAGCCGCCTCGATAACGGATCGTGGAAGGTTGGTGACGCCCGTCAGGGTGTTCTCGAAGATCGGCAGCAACCCGTAGAGAAACAGCGCGATCAGCGTAGGTTTCTCTCCGAAGCCTACTGCCGGTACGGCAAGTGCCAGCACCGCGACAGGGGGGAAGGTCTGCCCGATATTGACGAGGCTGCGGGAGAGCGGCAGGAAGTCCGAGCCAAAGGGCCGGCTGACGAGGATCGCGAGCAGCACGGCCACCGTGGTGGCCGCGATCGTGGCGATCAGAACCGTGCGCAGATGCAGGAAGGTAAGGTTAAGCAGGCTTCCCTGGTTGTAGATGGCAGGGGCGTTCGGCTGCACCAGCGGCTTCAGGAGCGGTTCGAAGCTCTCTGGTGTCCAGAGGAAGCCAACCAGCGCGACAAGCAGGAAACCTCTGAGGATGATGGGCGTCCATGCCCTCATCGCGGCCTCGCAGCCCGGACCAGCGCGGCAAGCGTCACACGTCCGATGGATTGGCCGGATGCGGACACGACCGGCAGCGACTTGCGTCCTGTCCAGAGAAGATCGGCAAGCGCATCCTGCTGGCTTTGGTCCTCGCGGATCGGCTCGCCCTCCGCATCCCCGGGCTCCGCGATCGTTCCCGCCTTCGCGACAGAAAGAAGCCGGAACGGGCGCTCCGTATCACCGATCAGTGTTCTGACGAACGGCGTCGCGGGCTCCCTTACCAATTCGGCAGGCGGGGCATACTGCAGCAGACGTCCTTTCTCCATCACGGCAATCTTGTCAGCGAGATAGAACGCTTCGTTCATGTCATGGGTCACCAGCACTATGGTCGTGCCCAGATGCTTCTGGATTGCCAGGAGGTCCTCTTGCGCCTTGCTACGCGTGATCGGGTCCAGCGCACCAAACGGCTCGTCCATCAGGAGCACGTTCGGCTCGGCAGCAAGCGCCCGCGCGACGCCGACCCGGTGCTGCTGACCGCCGGAAAGCTCATGCGGGTAGCGGCCGGCAAAGGTCTTGGGATCGAGCTGGAACAACGCCAGAAGTTCCTCTACCTTGGCATCGATCCGGGACCTGTCCCATCCGAGCAGGCTTGGCACAGTAGCGATATTCTGCGCCACCGTGCGATGCGGGAACAACCCGTGGCCCTGGATCGCATAGCCGATCCGCCGCCGCAGCTGGTAACCGTGAATGGATCGATTGTCCTGCCCGTCCAGACGGATCGCGCCTGCACTCGGTTCCACCAGGCGGTTGATCATACGCAGAAGCGTGGTCTTGCCTGACCCGGATGTGCCGACGACGACAGTCACCGTTCGTGGTTCGATCACCATCGAGATGTTGTCGACCACGGCAACCCCGTCATAATGCTTGCTGATGGCATCGATCTCGATCACGCAAATCTCCCCCCGTTTAACCGTCGGGAGTTCATCTCGATCACAGCATCGAGCACCACCGCGGC
>JAEYTV010000548.1 GCA_023433855.1 Pseudomonadota bacterium
GTCGTGGACAGGCTGTGTGGGAAAGCCACCCGCAGAAGCGCCTCGCCGAATGCGCCGGAGCGGACGTCGCCGACCTTCATTCGCAGGCGGCCGATGGCTTCAGCGACCTCTTCCACCTCGCAGACAAGTAGGTGCGCTTCGGGTCTGGGGACCAGGCGTCCCTTATCACGCAGGAAGAGCTCGCGACCGATCTGCTCCTCAAGGGAGGCAAGCTGCCGGCTGATGGCGGATTGAGACAGCCCAAGCTGCGCGGCCGCTGCCATGGTGGAGCCGGTATCCATAATGGTCTTGAAGACTTCGAGCTGCTTGAAATTCATCCGACGATCCTACGGAAGGGCGTACGGAACACAAGTGGATAGGTTGATGGCGTAGCGCCGAAAACGCATAGGATCATGCGCAACACGCATACTGTTGTAGATCCCTTGCGGACCGCTATGGTCGCGAGCAACAAAACATAACAACGGGAACCTCTCTCATGCTGATACTGGATCCGTACGGGGTGCATCGCCAGCAGGAACCAGTGTTGTGACGGTCTTCGTCATTCGACGCTTCCTCCAGAGTATCGCCGTGCTTGCAGTGACTGCCGTCATCGTCTTCATCGGTGTCTATGCGATCGGAGATCCGGCGGAAATGCTGATCGCGCCCGATGCTAGTGCGGCGGAACGTGCTCAGGTCGTTGCTTCGCTTGGCCTCGACAAGCCGCTTTGGGAACAGTTCGGCACCTTCATCTGGAATGCGCTGCACGGTGACCTGGGGCGTTCATTCGTCTTCAACCGCCCCTCCATCAGCCTGATTTTTGAACGCCTGCCGGCCACTCTCGAGCTGACATTGTTTGGGCTCTGCCTGGCCTTGATCTTCGGCATACCGCTTGGCCTGATTTCCGGCCTGAGGCCAAATACGGCCACCGACGAAGTGATCATGACCGGCTCGATCCTCGGCTTTTCGTTGCCAAGCTTCTGGCAGGGAATGATGCTGATCATGATCTTTTCCGTCTGGCTTGGCTGGCTGCCTTCAACGGGACGAGGCCAGGTCGGCGAATTCCTCGGCATCCACTCCAGCCTCTTTACGCTCGACGGCCTCAAGCACCTCATCCTGCCGGCGATTAATCTTTCGCTCTTCAAGGTGTCGCTGGTTATCCGGCTGACCCGCACCGGCGTGCGCGAAACCATGCCGCTCGATTTCGTGAAGTTCGCGCGCGCCAAGGGCCTGTCGGAAAACCGCATCGTCTTCGTGCATGTCTTCAAGAACATCCTAATCCCGCTCATCACGGTCATCGGCCTTGAACTTGGTAGCATGCTGGCTTTCGCCGTCGTCACGGAAACCATCTTTGCCTGGCCCGGGATCGGCAAGCTCCTGATCGACAGCATCATGCGGCTCGATCGTCCGGTGGTGGTCGCCTACCTGCTGGTTATCGTCAGTCTGTTCATCTTCATCAACTTCGTGGTCGACGTGCTCTACTCCATCGTCGATCCGCGCGTGCGCATTGGAGAAGCATCATGAACATGGCCGCGCTTCTCCGGGATGATGTGCTGCTCGGCCGTCTGGTTGTGGGGATCTCGCGCAGCCCGAAGGCGATCCTCGCCTCGGTGGTCTGTATCATCCTCCTGCTTGCCGCGATCATCGGTCCGTATCTGACGCCCCAGAACCCCTTCGATCTCGCGGTTCTCGATATTCTGGATTCGAAGCTGCCGCCGGGGTCGGAGAGCATGGACGGGCTCGTTTATTGGCTCGGCACGGACGGTCAGGGACGCGACATGTTCTCGGCCATGATCTACGGCCTGCGGACCAGCCTCGGCGTCGGTGTTTTCTCGGGTCTCGTGGCGCTTCTGGTCGGTACCGTGCTCGGCCTGATTGCCGCATATTTCGGCGGCCGCATCGATGCGCTGATCATGCGCATCGTTGATCTGATGCTCGGTTTTCCGACCATTCTCGTCGCGCTGATGCTCTTGGCTCTGCTGGGGCAGGGGCTCTGGAAGGTTATTTTCGCGCTCGTCCTGGTTCAGTGGGCAACATTCGCGCGCGCCGTGCGAAGCGCGGCCTTGGTCGAGAAAAACAAGGACTATATCGAAGCGGCACGTACGCTCGGAATCTCCACGCCGCGCATCCTTCTCGGCCACCTGCTGCCCAACTGTCTTCCGCCGCTGATCGTCATCGGCATGTTGCAGGTTGCCAATGCAATTTCGGCAGAAGCGACGCTCTCCTTCCTTGGCATCGGGCTGCCGATCACCGAGCCATCGCTCGGCTTGCTGATTGCCAACGGTTATCAGTTGCTGATGTCCGGCGAATACTGGATCAGCGTTTACCCGGGCGTGCTGCTTCTCGTGCTGGTCTTCTCGATCAACATCGTTGGGGATCGCCTTCGCGAAGTGCTGAACCCTCGTCTGGATGAAAGGTGAGCGCGATGACACCCGTACTGGACGTCAGGAACCTTTCCACCCAATTTATGACCCGTCGCGGCGTTCTGAAGGCGGTGGACGACGTAAGCTTCACGGTTGGCCCGCGGGAGATCGTCGGCCTGGTCGGCGAATCCGGGTCGGGCAAGTCGATTACCGGCTTCTCGATCCTCGGCCTCGTCGATCCACCGGGCAGGGTCGTTTCCGGCCAGATCCTGTTCAACGGCCAAGACCTGTTGAAGATGCCGCCCGCAGCGATGCGGACGATCCGGGGCAAGCGCATCGCAATGATCTTCCAAGATCCGATGATGACGCTCAACCCGGTGCTTTCGGTCGGCACGCAGATGATCGAAACCGTCCGGGCGCATGACAAGGTATCCCGCACCGAGGCCCGTCAGCGCTCGCGTGATGCATTGGGCCTCGTCGGCATTCCCTCGCCGGAAGAGCGGCTAGATTCCTATCCGCACCAGTTCTCCGGTGGCATGCGCCAGCGCGTTGCGATTGCGATCGCTCTTCTGCACAGACCCGACCTGATCATCGCCGACGAGCCGACTACGGCGCTTGACGTGACGATTCAGTCGCAGATCCTGTTCGAGATCAAGAGGCTGGCGGCAGAGTTTGGCATGGCGCTGATCTGGATCAGCCATGACCTCGGCGTCGTTGCGGCACTGGCGGATCGGGTGATGGTCATGTACGCGGGCCGGATCGTAGAGGCGGGGCACGTTGATGGAGTGCTCACTGAGCCCCGTCACCCCTATACTTCCGGCCTGCTCAGCGCAGTCCCCGCCGCGGTCCCACGCGGTCAGCCGTTGCGGCCGATACCGGGCTTTGCTCCATCGCCCCTGTCGCGCCCCTCCGGCTGTGCCTTCCGCGACCGCTGTACCCGCGCGACCGAGATCTGCGCGACCGAGCCCGCGCCTGAGATCGCTGCTGGTCGTGAATTCCGCTGCTTCCATCCGCAGGTCGGGAGAGCCGCATGACGACGCCCCTTATTGAAGCCGTCAACGTCAGCCGTCGTTTCTCCCGAAAGCTCGACTACGCGGAGAAGATAGCGAACCTCTTTGGTGCCGGTCTTGAAGAAAAGACTGTGCATGCGGTCGATGACGTCGATCTCGCTGTCTATCCAGGCGAAGTTGTCGGCTTGGTTGGAGAATCCGGCTGCGGAAAATCCACGCTTGGCCGCGTGATGGCTGGCATCATGCCGGCGAGTGGTGGCGAGGTGCGCTGGCAGGGCAACCCGCTGACGGCTCTGGCGGGGCAGGAGAAGCGTGACATGCGACTCGCCGCCCAGATGATCTTCCAGGACCCGATGTCGACGCTCAATCCGCGCAAGAAGGTCATCGACCTGATCGGCGAAGCGCCCAAGGTGCACGGCATCGTCAAAGCGCGCGATATTCGTGATTATGTCGCCTCGCTTGCCAAGCGCGTTGGCCTCGATGGCAGCTATCTCGACCGCTACCCGCACCAGTTCTCGGGTGGCCAGCGGCAGCGCATCGGTATCGCCCGGGCACTCGCTGTTAAGCCAAGGCTTCTCGTTTGCGATGAGTCCGTTGCGGCGCTCGACGTATCTATCCAGGCGCAGATCCTCAATCTCTTCATGGATCTGAAGCGTGAATTCGGGCTCACCTATCTGTTCATCAGCCATGATCTCGGCGTGGTGAAGCATATCTGCGACCGCGTCGTGGTCATGTATCTCGGCCGGGTGGTTGAAAGCGCAACGCCCGACGAACTTTTCGACAATCCGAAGCACCCCTACACCCAGGCTCTGATCCGCGAACTGCCGTCCCTCACCGATCGCCGCCGCGTCTTCACGCCGATCAAGGGTGAGATTCCGTCACCGCTTCATCCACCCCCGGGATGCCATTTCCACCCCCGCTGCCCGAAGGCGTTCGACCGCTGTCGGGTGGAACGGCCGATCCTGAAGTCGAATTCCGCCGGTCATGTCAGTGCCTGCCACCTGAACGATCTCACGGCACGGAACAACGAGAAAGCAACGGCCGAAACGGCCATCTGAAAAAGGAAGGGAACAGATATGAAACCGATGAAACTGCTGATGGCGGGTGTTGCCGCCACGGTGATGACGATGAGTTCCGTCTACGCCGCTGATCTGACGATCGGCAGCGCCACCGAGCCGTCATCCATCGATCCGCTATTCTCGCGGACCGGCAACAACCAGAACGTTGCACAGGCGATCTTCGATCGTCTGGTCCAGACAGACCCGGCAATCAACATGGAGCCGGCGCTCGCCGTTTCGTGGACCAACACGGATCCCCTGACCTGGCAGGTCAAGCTCCGCGAGGGCGTGAAGTTCCACGACGGAAATCCGCTGACAGCCGAGGATGTGATCTTCTCCCTGACGCGCGCCAAGGACGTTCCGAACAGCCCCGCGCCGTTCTCTGGCAACGTAGCGTCGATCGACAGCATGAAGGCCATCGATGACCTGACGGTCGAGTTCAAGACCAAGAAGCCGACGCCCGACTTCATGGAGCAGATCGGCTTTGTCTACATCCTCGAAAAGAAAGCGGCCGAAGGCGCCACGATCGAAGACTACAACAGCGGCAAGGCGGCCATCGGCACCGGCGCCTACAAGTTCAAGTCCTGGTCGCCAGGCGACACCCTGACGCTGACGAAGAACGACGCGTATTGGGGCAACAGCCAGGACTTCGAGAACGTCACGATCAAGTTCATCTCCAACGATGCCTCGCGTGTGGCCGCGCTACGGTCCGGTTCTGTCGATCTGATCGACGCGGTTCCGCCGCGTGACGTAAAGACGCTCGAGGGCATCCCGGGTCTCAAGGTCTTCTCCATCGCCTCCTCCCGGATGATCTATCTTGCGCTCGACAGTGTCCGCGACAAGAGTCCCTTCATCACAGACAAGGATGGCAAGCCGCTCGACAAGAACCCGCTGAAGGACGTCAAGGTCCGCCAGGCGCTCTCCCAACTGGTCAATCGCCAGCTTATCGTTGACCGCATCCTCGAGGGTTCCGGGGAGCCGGCTGGCCAGCTGGTTCCGAACGGTGTCGCCGGAAACGATCCGTCGATCAAAGCTCCGGCTTATGACGTCGAAGGTGCCAAGAAATTGTTGGCCGAGGCCGGGTACAAGGATGGCTTCGGCATCACGCTCCATACGTCCAACGATCGCTTCCCGGGAGATGCCGATACGGCACAGGCGCTCGGGCAGATGTTCGCGCGCGGCGGCCTCAAGGTGAACGGCGTCGTGGCGCAGCCTTATAACGTCTACACCAAGGGCGCTTCGGCCGGCGAATTCTCCGCCTTCATTTTCTCGCTCGGCAACTCGACGCCCACGTCGGCGACCGGCCTGCGCAACCTGCTGATGACGGTCAACAAGGAGGCAGGAACGGGTTCGTTCAACCGGACCAAGTACTCTAACCCCGCCTTCGACGAGGCCATGCGGGCAGCGACGGCTGAGTTCGATGCCGCAAAACGCATCGAAGGGCTGCAGAAGGCGACAAGCCTTGTGTTCTCCGACGTGCCGGTCATTCCGCTCTTCTGGCAGAAGGTTCACTGGGCCGGGAAGGAGAACCTCACTTATGTTGCCAATATGACGGAAGATACGGTTCCGACGCTCGCCGGCCTTGCGGAGTAAGAACTTGAATTAGTCGCGGCCCCCGGGGGGGGGGG
>JAEYTV010000361.1 GCA_023433855.1 Pseudomonadota bacterium
CTTGTATCCCATCGAGCGGGCAATATCGCCGACGAACGCGTTGCAGTTGTACAAAGAGGCGTGCCAGACAGGAGAACTGGCCTGCAGCTTGCGAATGTTCGCGACGACTTTCTTGTATTCGGGTTCGCTGAGCATGACCCGCCAGTAGGCAGACATGTACTCCGGTTCCAAATCTCCGTCGGTCCATCCGGTGGACGATTCGACCGGCACCATGTGCCCGGCCATGTAGATCGTTGGATCATCCGACTTCGGTGCAAGCCCGGCGACCTGGGGGTTCACCATCTTTCCGCGGGAGTCGAGAGTCCCGAAGACGACGTAAGAGTGACCGTAGGTGTAGGCGTAGCGGGAACGGAACTCGATGAAATATCGGCCAGACTTCTTCGGCTGCACCGATACGACGTCGGTGGTTCGCGAGTTCGACGGTCCGGCTCTTGAGGAAGAGCCTGTCGTTGAACCGTCCGTAGCCCCACTGCTTTGACACGCGGCAACGCCGATTGCGAGCCACGCGACGATTAGAATGCGGCTAAAGAGCAAGTACGGTGATGCCACGATCCGTTGCCCGCGATCGATTCAATAAGCCCAGGAATGGACGAGCATAAGCCCACTTCCGCCATGACGTCAGTCCGGCGCCACGCATCACATCAATCCGCGAGAGGGGAGTGGGAAGGCTCGGCTTCAGAGCCTCCCCACACTCGAATCGCTTACTTGTAGACAGGAGCAGCCGCAGGCTCTTCGTAAACCGGCGGTGGGGCCTTGCCCTTACCTTTCCCCTTGCCAATGTTGGCGCAACCGGCAGCGCCTGCGAGAGCGATGCTTGTTATGACCATAATCAAAATTCTGCTCATTTCGCGGGGTCCTTTCCCGAGTCTTCACTGGTCGCAATTGTGAACCTACCTGCGAAATCCGCTGCGACCTAGTGCAGAAAAGTCACACATCGACTTTTGCGTCGGCTTAATTCGAAGAATTACCAAGGGAATGCTGGGGATTCTGCCAGTCGCAGCGAAACTCGAATACTCAGATTATGGTTACGCTCGTTCCCACCGGGGTGCGGTCGTACAATTCTATCACGTCGTCGTTCAGCAGGCGCACACATCCGCTGGAAACCGCACGACCAATGGACCATGGCTCGTTCGTGCCATGCACCCGGAACATGGTGTCCTTGCCGCCACGGTACAGATAAAGGGCTCGCGCCCCCAGGGGATTGTCCGGTCCGCCGGGAACGCCGCCCGCATACTGTACGAGGCGCGGTTTTCGCCGCATCATATTCTCGGTGGGCGTCCAGGAAGGCCATTCGGCCTTGTGCCCGACACTCGCATTCCCCTTCAGGGAGAGGCCAGCCTGACCGACGCCGACGCCATAGCGCGTCGCCCATCCGCCGCCCTCGACGACGTAGAGGAACTTGTCGTTTGTATCGACGACAATGCTGCCGGTTTCGCCCCCTCTGTCATACCTGACACGCTGGCGGCGATATTCAGGGGGGATCGGCGCACGCTTGTTGTACGTGACGCCATCGACTTCCACCATCTCGCGCGGAGCCGACACGCACCCACTCGCGGTGAGCGCTATTCCCATCAATATTAGCTTCCGGCGGGTAAATGCGTGATTCATTCCGGCTTACTGATAGCGTCAACTCCCATGGCCATTAACAATGCTGTCAGTGCCGGCCAATATCTAAAGCTGAACTGAATCCTTCCTGATTCCGTGTGTGCTATTATTGTGACAGCCGCCGAGGGATTTCCCCGGATGGGCCGTCGAAGCTGAATTGAAGCTCTGGTTCACCGGCAGAGGCAGCTGATCGTGCCGTCGCAGGCGCCAAACCGCCGGCTGCGGACTATTTGTCCTCTTCCTTCTCCCAGAACGCAGTTCCGCCGAGTTTCTTCATCTCTTCCAGGATTTTCTCGCGCGGGATGACACCGCACCGCTTCGCCCATTCCTCGTACTGCGCCTTCATCGCCGAAACACGCTCCGGATGCTGTGACGCGAGGTCGTGCATCTCCGTCCGGTCAGCCTCCATATCGTAGAGTTCCCAATCCTTGGGGTACTCGCGCACCAGCTTCCATTTTCCGACACGCACGGCAGCGTTGCCTTCGTGCTCCCAGAAGAGCGGCTCCGGCCGCTCATGGTCGCCGGCGAAGGATTTGACCAGGCTGACGCCTTCCAGCGGAAGGATGTCGTTGCCCTTGAAGGTAGCCGGGTATTGCGCACCGCTCACTTCCAGGACCGTCGCCATGAGGTCGGGCAGTTGGCCGGGAACGTGCCGCAATCCACCCCGCTCCGCGATGCCGCCGGGCCAATGCGCAATCAGCGGGGTCGCAATGCCGCCTTCATGTATCCAATGCTTGTAAAGGCGGAAGGGCGTGTTCGACAGGTTCGCCCAGGCGACGCCGTAGCTTTGGTACGTATCCTCGGCCCCGGGCATGAGCGATGGATCGTTGCCGAGCTTCACCGGCCTGCCGTCACGGGTCTCTGCCCGCGCTATCATCAGATCGTCGACCAGTGACCGGACGTTGACGCCATCGGGGATGTCCTCGGCACAGGCGCCGTTGTCGGAGAGGAAAATGATCAGCGTGTTTTCTAGCCGGCCAGTTTCCTCGAGCGCTTGAATGATCCGGCCGATGCCCTGATCCATGCGGTCGATCTGAGCAGCATAGACCTCCATGCAGCGCAGCAGCCACTCCTTCTCCTCGGCATTTTCCCACGGCGGCTGCGACGGATCGCGATCGGTGAGCATCCAGGACTTGTCGATGATGCCGGCCCGAACGAGCCGCGACAGGCGCTCCTCGCGAAGCTTGTCCCAGCCCGCGTCGAACCGTCCTTTGTATTTGGCGATATCCTCGTCATGAGCGTGCAGCGGCCAATGCGGCGCGGTGTACGTAACGTATTGGAACAGCGGCTTCTCCGGCGTCTCGCCATGATGCTCCCGGATGAAGGCCGCCGCCTGGTCGCTGATCGCGTCGGTGTAGAAGAATTCCGGATCGTTTGCCGCCTCCGCATCTATGTTCTCGTTTCCGCGGGTCAGCGTATTCGGATAGTAGAAGCTGCCGGCGCCGATGATCGTGCCGTAGAACTTGTCGAAGCCGCGCTGCATCGGCCAGCTATCGGTCGGCTCGGTGAGGTTCTTGGCGACGTGCCATTTGCCGCTGAGATAGGTTCCGTAGCCGGCTTCGCGCAGCACTTCGGCCATGGTCACGCAGCGGTGGTTGAGGTCGCCGGTGTAGCCTTCGGGTCCCATGTCGTACGTTAGAACGCCTATGCCGGTCTGATGCGGGTGCAGGCCGGTCATCAACGAGGCACGGGACGGCGAGCAGCGCGCGGTATTGTAGAACTGCGAATAGCGCAGGCCCTCTGCGGCGAGCCGGTCAAGATTGGGTGTCTGTACCTCGCCGCCATAGCAGCCGATGTCGGAGAACCCCATGTCGTCGTTCAATATGATGACAATGTCCGGCTTCGTGCTGGCCATGATCCGTCCTTTCGCTATGCATCTGCCTTGGCGCCACGGCGCGTTAGTCTGATCGAGAACTTGAAACGGTCCGGCACGTAGACTGCACGAAGCAGTTCCAGCGTCCTCCCCGCCGTGTCGCGGGTCAAACGCTCGACGCTCGTCAGCGGCTGGCCTTGCTCGATGTCCAGGTGTCGCGCCTGCTCCGCATCGGCGAGCGTCGCACCGATCGTCTGTTCGGCCTCCCTGATCTCGAAGCCCAGTTCGTCTTCGAAGATCTTGTAGATGGCAGCGTCGGCAAGGTCGCGGCTCTCAAGCTCGAGGCCGATATCGGGCGGATAGAAGGCCTGCTCGATGGCGACGGGAATGCCATCGACCACGCGCAGCCGGCGCAGTTCGAACACCGCCCGCTCCTTCAGGGCCGTCGCAACGGCGGTATCGTGCCTGTTGGTCATTTCCTGATGCAGGATGATCCCGCTTGGCTCCGATCCCGACTCTCGTATCGTCTCGACAAAGCCCAGCAGCGTGCCGCCCCAGTTCTCGATGTCGGTGGATCGAAGGAACGTGCCCTTGCCGCGCGTTCGCGAGAACATGCCTTCGTCGACAAGTTGCTGAAGCGCGCTGCGGATGGTGACGCGGCTGACGCCGAATATCTTGCCAAGCTCGGCTTCGGTCTTCAGCCGGCCCTCGCTGTCGACCAGTCCGCCGCGCAATGTTTCCTGCCTGATCAGCCGCCTGACCTGGACATGCATGGGAACGCGACTGGCTGTATCAATCGCCGCGAAGCCACCCTTCCCTTTCATGGCTGCACGACCTCGAGCCTCTCCCCGGTTGCTGGATCGAAGACGTGCACGTCTTTGGCATCCGCTGACATCCAGGTTTTCTCCCCTTCCCGGTGAGCCTCGGCATGGGCTATGCGCGCGCGCGCCGATCCGCCTTCGAACCTCAGGTCTGCGATCGCGGTGTCACCCAGATTTTCGATCAGTTCGACAGTCGCCGGGATACCTTCCGCACCAAGCTTCAAGGCGCTCGGTCGGATGCCGACTTGGATGTCTCCGCTGGCCCCGCCGACGGCGACCGGCAGCGCATAACCGCCGACCACCGGCGCTCCGTTCTCGATCCGCCCTGCAAATATGTTCATCGGCGGGCTGCCGATGAATCCTGCGACATCGACCGAATTAGGCCTGGCGAAAACCTCCGCCGGGCTGCCTATCTGACGGATCTCGCCGTCCATGAAGACGGCCATGCGGTCGGCGAGCGTCAGCGCCTCTTCCTGGTCGTGCGTGACATAGACAGTGGTCACCCCAAGACTGCGCTGCAACCGCTTCAGCTCGATCCGGGTCTCCAATCGCAGCTTGGCGTCGAGGTTGGACAGCGGTTCATCGAGCAGGAATAGGCTTGCCTTGCGCACGATCGCACGGGCAAGCGCGCAACGCTGCTGCTGGCCGCCGGAAAGCTGGCCCGGACGACGGTCCAGCAGATGCTCGATCCGGACCTTTTGCGCGGCTTCCCTCACTCGTGAATCGATCTCTTCTTTAGGCGTCTTCGCCATTTCAAGAGGGAACGAGATGTTTTGGGCCACGGTCATATGCGGGTAAAGCGCATAGCTCTGAAACACCATCGCCACGTCACGGTCCTGAGCGTCCAGCGCGGTCACATCCTTGCCGTCGAAGAGAATTTGGCCGCGCGTTGGCTTGTCGAGACCCGCCAGCAGCCGAAGCGTCGTGCTCTTGCCCGATCCGGAGGGGCCGAGCAGCGCGAAGAACTCGCCCGGCTTGATCTCGACGTCGACGCCTTTCAGGGCCGCCACGTCACCGTGATACTTGGCGATGCCTTCCAGTTTGATATGCCCACGTTCCGTCATCGGCGTCCTCCCCCCTTCACCGCGCCGACAGTGAGGCCTTTCACGATATGCTGCTGTGCGACTATGCCGAGGATGACGACCGGCAACATGGCGATCACGGACACCGCGGCGAGTTGCGCCCAGAGGGTCTGCTCGACCGAAACGAAATTGAACATGGCGATGGTGACGGGCCGCACCGTGTTGCCACTCAGCACGACCGCGAACAGGAATTCGTTCCACGCATTCAGGAAAACGAATACGACCGTGACCGCGATGCCGCCCTTCACCTGCGGGATGATGATGCGCCGAAGCGCCGTCAATCGGCTGGCTCCGTCAACGGCTGCCGCCTCCTCCATTTCCAGCGGGATGTCCTCGAAATACGAGACCATGAGCCAGATGGCGAAGGGCAGCGAGAAGGACAGGTAGATGATGATGATGCCGTGATAGGTGTCCATCCAGCCGATGTTCTTCAGCACAAGGAAGTACGGAATGATGATGCCCACCGGCGGCAGCATCTGTGTCGCCAGCACATAAAATCCCGCGCCGCGCTTGCCCGGCACCTGAAGCCGAGCGAGCGCATAGGCGGCGGGTATCGCGAGAACCATCGTGATGATCGTCGTCCCGACCGAAATGACGATGCTGCTCCAGACATTCGGCAGGATCGACTGCGTTCCGAAGAGGACGGATCGGTATGCCGCCAGGGTCGGCTCGAAGAAGAACTTCGGCGGATAGGCGAGAATGTCCTGCTCCGTCTTCAGGGAGTTCAGCACGCTCCACAGAATCGGGAAGACCCAGGCGACAACAAAGACGGTCACCGCGAGCGCGATCAGGGTCTTGCGAAAAACTCTCATGCGGCGCGCTCCCGTCTGATCAGGAACAGCAGCGCGGAGATCAGGATCGTCACGATCAGAAGCGCGACGGCCAGCGCCGAACCGTAACCGAGGGAAAGCTCGGTGAAGGACTTGCGATAGGCATAGAGATTGAGGATTTCGGTCGCGGTTCCGGGGCCGCCTGCCGTCACGACATAGATCGCTGCGAAAGCCGTCAGGGCCACCATGGTGCGCATGATGATGACCATTACGATCGCCGGCCGGATCAGCGGCAGGGTGATGCGCACGAAACGCTGCCAGGAATTGGCGCGGTCGATGCGGGCTGCCTCGTATATATCTTCCGGCAGCGCTGCGAGGCTCGCCAGCAGCACCATGAAGGCGAACGGGGTCCACTGCCAGGTGTGAATCACGATGACCGACACCATCGCCAGAACCGGGTCGCCGAGCCAGTTCTTGCTGCCCAGCCCCGCGGTGATCGAAAGATAGTCGACGACGCCGAATTCAGGGGTGAGCATGAAGGACCGCCAGACCATGCCGACCACTGCAGGAGAGAGGACCACCGGCAAGATGGCAATGATGCGG
The DNA here is from genome assembly GCA_023433855.1 of Pseudomonadota bacterium. Classification (GTDB taxonomy): domain Bacteria; phylum Pseudomonadota; class Alphaproteobacteria; order Rhizobiales; family Rhizobiaceae; genus Neorhizobium. The sequence continues at coordinate 6,695 of JAEYTV010000361.1, forward strand.
AAAAGCGTCTGGCCTCGCTTCATCTTCATGAGCAGCAGAGCCAGCGCCAAGCCGAGCATGACCTGCAGCACGACCGTGGAGATCGTGTAGACCAGGCTTAGCACGAGCGATTCCCAGAAACGTGGATCGGCAATCAGCTGACTGTAATTCGCGGTGCCGACATACCCGTCCATGAACGGCATCGCCAAGTCCATCCTTTGCGTGCTGATCCAGACCAGGAAGAGCAGCGGAAAGGTGGTCGTGGCGATCAATGCAAGAAAGGCGGGGGCGAGCAAAGCAGTCGCGAAGCGCTTTTCGCGCCGGCGCGACTGCCGCTCATAATTCGCAACGCCGAGGACTGGAGCCGACTCTCCGGCGGAAGCGACACCAGTGCCAGGCATCACTGCATCATTGACGCGACGCGTTCCTGTGCAGCGTCGAGCGCAGCCTTCGGCGTCGTTTGCCCGGCCAGCGCCGACGCCACGGCGGTCGCGACGACGTCACCGATGCCTGGCCATTGCGGCACGCGCGGGCGCCAGTCGACATCGGTGTCTTCCTTGAGCGCGGTCAGCGTCGCTTCGACAAAATTGTCACCGAACTTGCTGATCGTTTCGACGTAGCCCGGGTCCTCCCAGAGAGACAGCCGGTTGACGCCGGACCGCTTGGTCGCGCCTTCGAATTTGTAGGATGTTCGAATCTGCGTCTCGGAGCTGGCGGCCCATTGGATGAACAGCCAGGTCGCCTTCTTCTGTTCGTCGGTCAGCTTGGCGTTGATCGGGAAGCCCCAGTTCCAGATCGAACTGACTCGCTTGCCGGACGGTCCTTTCGGCCACCGCGCATAAGAGACCTTGCCGATCACTTGCGATTTCTCCGGGTTGTTCACCACGGATGCCGACGAGTGCGCGTCAACATAGCTGGCCAACGTGCCTTGCGAGAAGGCGTCAGCGATATCCGGCCAGTTCCAGTTCTGGGCCGCTGCCGGCGCGTAGGTCTTCATCGTGTCGACGTACCAGGCGAGCGCCGCCTCGGCCTCCGGCCCGTTGACCGTAAGCTTCCCGCCGGCCAGCCAGTCGCCGCCGAACTCACGGAAGATCGAGGAATAGATGTAGACGTTCTGGCCCGCCCCTGCGAGGCCGCGCAGCGCAGTACCCCAGACCCGGCTGTCCGGCGAATGCAGCGCCTTGGCGTTTGCGATGAAACCGTCGAGGTCGTCGGCCGGCTTCAGGCCCTTCGCGTCGAGCAGGTCCTTGCGCAGAACCTGAAGCGTGACCTCGCCGTCGTAAGGAACGCCATAGAGCTTGCCCTCGATCGTGTTGGCGGCAGTCCAGGCGGGCACGATGTCTTCTGGCTTGAACCAAGCCTTGTCGGTGAGCGCCGGATCCTCCAGGAACGGCGTCAGGTCGTCGACCCAGCCATTCGCCTGATAGAGCGGATAGTACATCGGATCCGCTGCATGTGTGGCATAGGTGCCGGTGCCGGAAGTCAGGTCGAGCACCGCCTTCTGACGAATTTGCGCCGGCGGCACTTTCTCGAAACGAACGTTGATGCCGGTCAGCTGCTGGAACTGCGGAGCCAGCGCGATAAGGTTCTCGAAATAGCCGGCCGGAATGACGGCGACCGTGATATTTTGCCCATCCGCCTGCCGCCAGTCGATCTTGGCTGCCTGGTATGGCGCGAGGTCGGCGTCCTGAGCGTAGCCCGAGCGAATCACGAAGGGCGACGCCAGCCCGATCGCAGTGGATGCGGCCAGTCCCTTGAGAACAAGCCGTCGATGCGGTTTCAGAATGTCCAACTGAGCCTCCCTTCTCACGTCCGAACGCGATTAAGGTCGCGGAAATGTCCTGACACGTCAAGTAAGTTATGACTTTTCATGATTATCCCTCTGCCTGATCATCGCGCGAAGGCACGATTACCGCGCCTATTAGGGCGGTTGGCAGCGCTGGGGGTAACGCCTGGAACTCTAAAGTTATGACTTTTGGTAGAATTTTCTACCTTCGCCCCGGCTGTCTCACACCCGATCGAACGGCTTGGATTCAGGCCGGACTGCCTACCTTCAAAAGGGGGCACGGATAGAAGCGTGATACAAATCGGGCATTACGCGCGAAACGGAGAGTTCGTGACTCGACATCACGAAACGGAGGGGACTTGTAGTTGGTAGATGATTAGTTGGTGGTGGAGACAGTCTGACGCGAACCCGTCTCCGTGCCGCTTTTCCCGGTTGCCGCGCGAAAACAGGGACTTTCTCGCCAATCGGAGGGAATCCACGACACATACCCGACTCGAGCTTTAGAAATTTCAAGCACTTAGCTGACAAATTCCCGTGAAAAGCTAACAGGGAATCTTTGCAGCCTAACAGGGAACTAGCCCACGGTGCGTGGGAATTTGACGTCTGCCCGTCAGCTACGCTCCGCTTCAGCCCACCCGGATCCAATCGCTGTAAGATGGCGAACGGTCACAACAGACTTCTCGGCCGCAAACTGGCGCCCGAAGCCACTCCCCCTTGACGCCGTTGTTGAATGGCGTTAGGCGCATCTCCAGGTCATGAGCCTTCTAGCTGATAAACCTTCACCGACTTCGCTGATTGATTCTTGAAACCTGTCTCTTAACTGCTGCCACACTGCCCTCCCTGCTGCTCATAGTCTCTGGTCGATTTCTCTTCGAACACGCTGCTTCCTCTGCTTGCTGCATAGCTTCGAGCCCTCCGCGCCTCTCCTAGACCCCTCCGCGCTCCCAGCTGCTCTCTAGCTTCGCTTTCCCTTGCTTGGCGCCCGTTTGGACGGGCTTTGAACCTGGTTGTTCCGCATGGCCCCGGATTCCGGCGCTTCGGAAGAGCTGCAACTGCAACACGTTCGCGGCCAATGAGGTGGCCTCGGCGAAAGAAGAGGTGTGCGATGCGCACGAAACCAGAAACACCGGAGCTTGAGCTTCGGGTACGACGTAGAAGCCGGGCTCGCAAAGCCGGCAGCACCCGAGGCCTGCCGCCACGGCTGGCCTCGGTTATCGAACAGGTGAATCTCGAGGAGCTTGTCCTCTATGACAGTAATCCGCGGCTCCATAACGACAAGCAGACAGAGAAGCTGGCCTACACGATCCAGACCGTGGGCTTCGTGGTGCCCATGATCATAGACCATCGGAATGTCGTCATCGCGGGCCATGGCCGCTACGCGGCGGCCAAGCACCTCGGCCTTAGGGTCGTTCCGGCCATACGCGTGGACTACCTGACCGACGCGCAGGTAAAAGCGTTTCGCATTGCCGATAACCGCCTTGGCGAACTCAGCACTTGGGACGAGAAGAAGCTTACGATCGAACTCCGCGAGCTCGTCGTTTCGCTCGATGATCCGGAGATAATTGAGCTGACCTCTTTCGAGGTTGGCGAGATCGACGCCCGCATCGAAGTGCTGGACGAAGTCCTCCCGAAAGCTGAGGAAGAGATCGTCGAGCCACCCGCGGACGGCCCCTCGGTGTCCAGGGTGGGAGACCTGTGGCAACTCGGCGCACACCGTTTGATCTGCGGTTCATCGTTGCTCGAGGAGACATATGTTCGCCTGCTCGATGCAGAGAAGGTTCGCGCCGTCTGGAGCGACCCTCCCTACAATGTCGCTGTGAACGGGCATGTGAGCGGGCTTGGTAAGCACCAGCATCGCGAGTTCGTTCAGGCCTCCGGCGAGATGAGCGAGGAGGAGTTCACCGACTTCCTTGCCCGCTACCTGGAACTGACGAAAGCGCACTCTACCCCGGGTGCTCTGCATTATGCATGCATGGATGCGGCACATTCATTCGAGCTTCTCACAGCAGCGCGCCGCGCTGGCCTTTCATTCAAGACAACCTGCACTTGGGCCAAAACCAACGGAGGGATGGGCTCGCTGTACCGTCAGCAGACCGAGTTCGTGCATGTCTTCAAGCACGGAGGCGACGAGGTCCCGCACATCAACAATGTGCAGCTCGGAAAGTTCGGCCGGTACAGAACGACGCTCTGGAGCTATGCTGGCGTCAACACATTCCGGCGCGGGCGCATGCAGGAACTTCAGTCCCACCCGACCTGCAAGCCAGTGCCTATGGTCGCCGACGCAATCAAGGACTGCACGGACCATGGCGACAGCGTCTTGGACGCTTTTTGCGGTTCAGGCACGACTATTCTGGCCGCGGAAAAGGTGCAGCGCGTCGGATATGGCATCGAGCTGGACCCTGGATATGTCGACGTATCAGTCCGGCGCTGGGAGGATTTGACCGGGCGATACGCTGTCAATGTCGACACCGGGTTGAGCTTCGCTGAAACAGAGGCTCAGAGGCGCCGCGACCGTGGCCACGATCCCGGCTCTGTATCTCTACCCAGCGAAATCCCGGGCATCCAACCTGTGTGAATGCAGCCAATTCGACGAACGAGCAATGCCTCCTTACCGAGGCGACCTTTGTGCATTGGGAACAGACCCTGCCAATTAATGTGAAAAAGAGATGCAATCATGAAACCGAACCACCTTCCATCTTCACCAACGCTTCAGATTCGCCACCGAACCCGCCCCTCTCCGCCAAGCGCGGTTCCTATCGTCGACGATGTTCCCGCCGTTGCCCCAGCCGCTAGCCTGCCTTCCACCGGGCAAAAGGTAGGCTACAAAAACCCGCCACTGGAGACTCGCTTCAAGAAGGGACAGAAAAGCGCTAACCTGAAAGGTCGGCCGAAAGCGAAGAAGGACCCGATAGCAGTTCTGGAAGACGCAATGCACAGAGAAGTCGTCGTTCTAGAAAACGGAAAGCGTCGCAAAATGACGGCGTGGGAAGCCGCTGTACACCGATCGACGAATGAGCTTCTGAAGGGAAATTACAAGGAGTACACCGCCATCAGCAAGATAGTATCAACGATAGCTTCATCGCGGCAGAAGCAGCAGAGCCAGTTGCCGCACGAGGACCCTCCTCTCACCCAACACGAGCAGATGGTGAACGACTTCATTCGCGAGTTTCAGGATCTTTTTGAAAAAGAAAGACCTATAGATCTTGCATGATCCGCTACCTCAGCAAGCGAACAGTTAGGAGATGAGCAACTGGTTCGTGTAAGTCGCCTTCCCTAGCGGCCGTAGTGGTAGTTCAACGCTCGAGATGAGGCCGATCTACTGAGAATCGGCCTCATCAAGGAAGTTGCGGAGATAAACTGGGCGGCCGCAATCCTGGTCGTCGAGTAAAGCTTGCCGCTGCCCCGAAGCGGACACGTCAGCTAATCATACTGAGTGGTGGATACCCCTATCCTCTCAAACGCGCCAGAAAGGTTTCGCGATCTCAGCCTCGACCTGCTTCCTCGTCAGGCCAACGTCGGCGACTAAATGAGGGGCGGTGATCAGCATGTCCTCAAGCTTGAGCCGAAAGCGTTTCCGCTCTTCCCACGTCTCAAGCAGATCGCGCAAGCCGGCGAGGCTGAGCGGCCTGCCCGGCAGGTTCGTACGTCTGATCAGTGCTTCCCTCGTCGTGCGATGCGCTGATGCAAAGCTGTGGGCCATAGAAGCCTCCGTTCGTTCGAGGATCGAAAATCCTCCGTTTCGTTGCGGATGACCGTGCCCGATACGATCGGCGCTGTACTTAAGCCGTTCCTAAAAGTTCCAAAAACATTCAAAACGGCTAAGATGCCCGCATGCACGGGTCGCGCTTTGCCTTCGGTCCATTCGTGCTCGATCTGGGCGCTGGAACGCTGTTGCGCAACGACGTTCCCGTTGCCGTCAGCCACCGTGGACTAAAGCTGCTTGCTGCGCTCGCCGAACATCCAGGCGAGATCCTAACCAAGGCCGAGTTGATGGACGCCGCCTGGCCGGGGATCGCTGTGGAACAGGGAAACCTCACGGTCCAGATCGCGCAGATCAGGAAGCTGATAGGATCTGCTGACGATGGAGGCGAATGGATCGCGACGGTGCCTCGAGTGGGCTACCGCTTCACCGGTGCCATCGAAGCGCTCAGCGACGCCAGGAAAAAACGGTACGCTCTCCCCGACAAGCCGTCGATCGCCGTGCTGCCCTTCGCCAGTCTTGGTGATGAGCCGGGTCAAGAAGCGTTCGCCGACGGACTGACAGAAGAC
>JAEYTV010000413.1 GCA_023433855.1 Pseudomonadota bacterium
GGCCTGTCGTGATCGCCGATGTCTGGGACAACCCCGGTGGCGGGACGGCGGGCGATGCAACAATCATCCTCCAGGAACTGCTGGGACAGCGCGCAAGCCACGCCGCGGTGGGCACGATCTGGGATCCCGTCGCGGTCCAGATCTGCATGGCCGCGGGAGAAGGCGCTGTGATACCGCTGCGCTTCGGCGCGAAGTCCGCACCCGGCACCGGCCAGCCGATTGACGGTCGAGTGAAGGTCATCCGCTTGGTCCAAGGCGCCCAGATGCGCTTTGGCGAGAGCTTTGCGCCCTTCGGGGACGCGGCTCATATCCGGCTCGACGGTATCGACATCATCTTGAATACGGTACGGGCGCAAGGTTTCGACCCTTCGTTGTTCTCGGTGATGGGGATCGATCCCAGAGACAAACGCATCCTGGTGATCAAGTCCACAAACCACTTCTTCGCTTCGTTTTCCAAGATCGCTTCTGAAATCCTATATTGCTCGGCGGGCACGCCATACCCCAACAATCCGGCCGTGAACCCGTACCTGAAAGCTGGCAAGGGGATCTGGCCGAGGGTTGCAGACCCCCATGAGCAGAAGGCTGCATGATGGACGGGCCAAGACCATCGGTCGGGCAACGGCTCGACGCGCTCCTGACCCCGCTTCCGATTGTGGACGAGGAGCGGCTGGCCGCGAACATCGCACGCGTCCAGTCCTATATGGACGCGCATGGTCTCGGCTTCCGACCGCACATCAAGACCCACAAGATACCCGCGCTCGGAGAGATGCAACGCCTTGCGGGTGCAAGCGGGATCAACTGCCAGAAGGTAACAGAAGCCGAGATCTTCGCGGATCGGGGCTTCAACGACATCCTCATCACCTACAACATCGTCGGGAAGGCAAAGCTCGACCGGCTGGTCGCCCTCAATGAGCGAGTGGCAGATCTCAAGGTGGTTGCCGACAGCATGGAGACCATCGAAGGATTGTCGCGCAGCGTCTCAGGCCGGCGGCCGCTGAAGGTCCTCGTGGAATGCGACACCGGCGGAGGGCGCTGCGGGGTCCAGTCTCCGAAGGAGGCAGTCCAACTGGCAACGATGATCCACGAGGCCGCAGGACTGATATTCACTGGTCTGGCGACCTATCCCAAACCCAACGGGGAGGCCGAAACCGAAACGTTTCTGCGGGATGCAGTCGGCGCCCTGAAGGCGGTGCAAATCGCCTGCCCGATTGTCTCCAATGGCGGAACTCCCAGCCTCTTTCGGGCGCACCTGGTACCTTCCGCCACGGAACACCGTGCGGGAACATATATCTACAACGACCGCTCCATGGTTCGTGCCCGACACGCGAGCTTGGATGACTGCGCAATGCATATCATGGCCACCGTCGTATCGCGGCCGACCCCCGACCGTGCCGTTGTCGACGCGGGCTCAAAGACCCTGAGCTCCGATCTTATGGGCTTTGACGATTTCGGCCACGTCATCGACTATCCGCAGGCGAGGATCACCAGCCTGTCCGAGGAGCATGGGGTGCTGGACCTTTCCCGCTGCGGGGCGAGCAGGCCGGCCATCGGCGATCGCCTTCGGATCGTCCCCAACCACGCTTGCGTGGTTTCCAATCTTTTCGACTTCATGACGTTCCACAGGCGCGGCGCCGTGACCCGCGTGCTCGATGTTCTTGCGCGAGGCCTCGTCTGGTGAGGACTGCCGGTGTGATCCTGTCGTGAGGTCAAGGGGTCACGCGGCGTTCAAGGGCGGCAATTCAACGTCGCTCAGCGAGACGCGGCGCTCGAGTGCCTGGCCGTCAGGATCAAAGAGATGGCAATCCTCAGCCTGGAAACCAACCAGTGCCGCCTCGTCGGCGCGCACCGGTGCCGAGCCCGGCAGCAGGGCGCAGAACGGCTGGCCGTCGGCGAGGTTCGCATAGGCGACCGTGTTTATTCCCAGCCGTTCGATCACGGCCGGTGTAATCGTCAGATGGACGTCGCCCGATCCGAGGCGCACATGCTCGGGACGGATGCCGAGGGTCAGCGTTTTCCCTTCCAGGCCCGACCGTGGTTCCACGGGAAGGGTAACCTCATGTTCCGCCAGTGCAACGCTCACACCGGCAGCGCCGACGCCGGTGCACGTCACCGGGACGAAGTTCATCTTGGGATTGCCGATGAAGCCAGCAACGAAGAGGTTGGCCGGCTTGTGATAAAGTTCAAGCGGAGCGCCCGTCTGGGACACATGTCCCGCATCGAGAACCACGATCCGATCGGCCATGGTCATGGCTTCGACCTGGTCGTGGGTGACGTAGATCATCGTCGCTTTCAGATCACGATGGAGTTTCAGGAGCTCTATCCGCATGTCGGCGCGCAATGCGGCGTCCAGGTTGGACAGCGGCTCGTCGAACAGAAAGATTTGAGGTTCACGGACAATCGCCCGGCCAATGGCGACGCGCTGGCGCTGTCCTCCCGACAGCATGCCGGGACGCTGCTCCAACCGTTGATCGAGCTTGAGGATGCGAGCGACCGCCTCCACCTTCTCCCTCAACCTCTTCTCATCCATCTTTTCCACTCGAAGGGGAAAGGCGATGTTCTCGAAAACGGTCATATGTGGATAGAGGGCATAGGACTGGAACACCATCGCGATTCCCCTGCGAACGGGAGGCAGATGATTGACCTTCTTTCCATCGATCACAATATCGCCGTCACTGGTGTCGTCGAGACCCGCGATCATGCGCAGCAGGGTCGACTTTCCGCACCCTGATGGCCCGACAAACACGACGAATTCACCGTCCCTGATGTCAAGGCTGACGCCCTTTATGACCTCAAAATGTCCGTAGAACTTGCGGACTTTGCTGAGATGGAGTTGGCCCAATGCGCTATCTCCCGGGGAGTTGCA
>JAEYTV010000415.1 GCA_023433855.1 Pseudomonadota bacterium
CAATCCGAACGACAGCACCTTCATGGTCAACATGTAGTGGCCGGTACCCGCATCCTGGCGCGCGATTCCGATCCGGATCAGCTCCGACATCATCCGATGGGCGCCGCTCTTGGGCAGTTCGACGGCATCGGAGATCTGCTGTAGCGGCACGCCTTCAGCATGACGGGACAGAAAGCCGATCACCTGAAAAGCCTTGTCCAGGAGGCTGCCTGCCATGATCGTTTTCCTCAATCTCGGAACAATGTTTATTTCTTGAACTCAGTTCCACTTTCTGTCAATAGGAGCCCGCGAAAACTTTTCATGGGTAGGAAAATGGCGGCGGTAACGATCGAGAACCTGGCCAAATCGTATGTCGGGCACAGCGTGATGGAAAACGTGTCGCTCTCGATCGGAGACGGCGATTTCACCGTTCTCGTCGGTCCGTCGGGGTGCGGGAAGTCGACCTTGCTCCGGATGATCGCGGGGCTCGAGGACATCACCGCCGGCGCAGTCCGGATCGGCGACCGCGTCGTCAACGGCCTGCCGCCGAAGAATCGCGACATTGCGATGGTGTTCCAGAACTATGCTCTCTACCCGCATATGACCGTGCACGGGAACATGGAGTTCTCGCTTCGCCTGCGCGGCGAGGATGTCGAGAAAAGGAAGAGGAGGGTCGAAGAGGCGGCCACGATCCTCGGGCTGAACGATCTGCTTGGCCGCTATCCACGGGAGCTGTCGGGCGGACAGCGGCAGCGTGTCGCCATGGGGCGTGCGATCGTCCGCGACCCTCAGGTGTTCCTGTTCGACGAACCGCTGTCGAATCTCGACGCCAAGCTCCGCGTGCAGATGCGCGCCGAGATCAAGGCGCTGCACCAGCGACTTGGATCGACTGTCGTCTATGTCACGCACGATCAGGTGGAAGCGATGACAATGGCCGACAAGATTGTCGTGATGCGCGCCGGTAAAGTCGAGCAAGTCGGTCAGCCGATCGAGCTTTATGACCGGCCGGCGAACAGCTTTGTAGCGGGCTTCATCGGCTCTCCGTCAATGAACTTCATAGCCGGCCAGATTGATCGTAGCGGGGCGTGTTTATCTGGCGACATCCGGTTGGAACTAAGGGCACCTAGAACCGATTTAGCCGGTGGTGAAGTATACCTTGGTATTCGGCCGGAACACTTCGAACTGGCGCCGGATGGCACACCGAATACAATCAAGGCAAATGTGATGGTTGTCGAACCGACAGGCTCGGAAACGATGATCTTGTTCCGCGCTGAACAATTTGAATTCACGGCGCTTTTTCGTGAGAGGCTCGATCTGAAGCCAGGCGAGTTCGTCCAATTGCGGCCCGATATGGAACGATCGCATTTATTTCGACGTAACGATGGTGACGGATGTCGAATTCCGTAAATCAACCAGGAATCCTATAGCTAACAGGGCATGCAATGGTGCTGTCGGCCTTGTGGTCCTGGGTGACGACGGCAACGCGCCCTCATCTCGTCATAGAAATAGCCTTGATCATTGCCCGAAAGCGGGCATCCGGCTCAGAACAGACGGATGCAATGCAATAAATTTGCAGCAGCTTACATTTCAGCCAGCGTTTCAAACTTGACCGTGCGCGCTGGCAGACCTTCGTTCCTCGCGTCACCCAATCGGGCGGCAGGCCGCGCCCCTCTCGCCAAAAACTGCCAACGCCACAACGGTCAGGCCCAGCGTGGCAGCCATGATCACAAACATCGTTTGATCCCCGTGAGACTGGAGCAGAGGCAGCAGCGCGAGCGGGGCGAGGACAGAACCTGCACCTCTTGAAGCCCACGACCAGGATGTGGCGCGAGCGCGTTCTGCGGTAGAGAAAACTTCCGCCGCATAGATCACCAGAACTGACTGAAAAACGGTTGACACCATGTTGAAGCACAGGCCCGTCGTCATCAGCCACACAGGAACATTGGTGGCTCCGAATGCCAGACACAATGCCGCCATCGAGACTGCGCAAAGGATGAGCGTGACCTTGCGCTCGATCTTGTCGATGAAAAGTCCCGCAACAATGGAACCGATAATAGGGCCGAGAAACGACACCCCGACATAAAGCAGCGAGTCCTTCACGTTGATGCCCTTCTGGATAAGCACCGCGCCTGTGAGAACCGGAAAGCCGACCGCCGACCATGGGACCATGAAGAAAATCGACAGCATGAAGCCTATACGCCTGACAAAACCGCGCGTGTCTCGAGGAATTTCGGTGCTGCCGTGGCCTTGTCCACGAACGATACCCGCAGGCAACTCTTCCGCCGGAAGTCCGAATACCGCCTGCGCGCGGCGTGCCTCTGCCAACCTGCCTTTGCTGGCAAGCCAGCGCGGAGATTCCGGCATGCGCGAGATCATCACCAAGCAAATTGCCGCGCCGATGGCGCAGACAATGAAAGCCCACCGCCATGATTCAATGCCCAAGGGCTGCATCGGGGTCAGAACCCGCACGAGAAAGACCAGGGCCGGAGGGAACAGGCTTCCGATCGCAACGATTGTCATGATTGCGAAGCCGCGCCGCGAGGCTGGCAGTACATCTGCCAGATAGGTGGCGACCAATGGCGGAAAAGCTCCGAGGGCCAGTCCGGATAGCCCCCTGGCTACAATCAAAAACCATAGGTTGGGACTTAAAGCCGCGAGGACCGACGTCACCACGATCATGAGAACCGTCGCGAGCATGACCAGGCGCCGGCCATGCTTGTCGGCCAGCCATCCGGCAACCAACGCGCCTATGACGGCGCCGATATAGACCGCGGCCAGCAGCCAGGAGAGTTCCGTTTTTCCAACAGCGCTGGGCGGAGCCGAGAAGAGAGCGGATAACATCCCGCCAATCGCGATTTCGGCAAAGTCGAAGCCAAGTCCGAGCGCGCAGGCCGCTAGGACAAAAATGTGCGAACGCGTGAGCGCATGACCGTTCAGACCGCCGAGGTCGAATCCCGCATTTGCCAACGTATCGTTCGTCATGAGCGCTCCCTTCCCACCACTCATGCGCGAAGCATTGCAACACCGTGACGGCCGACTAATAACCCTTGGCTCTTCTCAATGTGTCTCTTGGATTTTCGCCATAGATTTCTCGATACTGCATGGAGAAGCGCCCGAAGTGAAGAAAGCCATTATCCAGGGCCGCTCCAGTCACCGTCGTATTATCATCTGGACAAAGCAGGGCTCGGTGCCCGCTAGCGAGACGCCGACGCCGCAGATAGACGACGGGAGACATGCCGGTTCGGCTGCGGACGATCGTCTCGACGGTGCGCAAAGCCAGGCCGGCCTTATGACACATGTCCTGAAGGCCGATAGGCCCATGCTGGTGTTCCTCGATAAAGCGATCGATCCTGGCCATCGAGACCGTCTGGAGTTGAGCCGCCTTGTGATCTGGCCTCAAGGGAAGCTCGTTCAACGTAGATACGAGGGCTGTGACGATGCGGTCCCGCAGGATTCTCAAACCCGGCAGGGCGACCGTCGCCAGTTCCTGCGGCGTATACATCGCAAGAAGCTGAGCCGCCTCACGATGCAATACGGCCAATCGAGCCATTCCTACGGGATTTGCCCGCACCGTGGTGGTCGGTGACAGCAACGGAACCCCACAATCACGCCCCAACAAGACAGCGGCGGCTTCCCGGAACGTCTCCCTGTAGATCGTGACTGTTCCAATCTCGTAGAGGCCGAATGTCCTCAGTAGCAGCACATGCCCGCCGATCCGGGATGCGATGGAACGGTTGCTGACCTCCCTCCCGTCCAGCAAAGCGGCGCTGCCCGTAAGCGCGGGAAGTATGTAGACGACGCTCGGCGGATTGGAGCCGACGAACTCCGTTCGGAACACCATCGCGGTGTGGGAGTTCACGGCGCGGATCGAAACCCCATCGCCCAGATTGGTTATTCGCAAGCCGCCCCTGAAGGCTTGTCCCTCGAGCGGCAGCACTCCGAATTTTCCACCCGGAATGGATGCCGCAAACCGCTCGGGATCTTCGAATCGAACACGGATGGAATCGGCGGGCTCAAAGCTGTTGACCGGCAAGTCCCCTCCGACTCGTGATGACCAAGTTTGCCTTAAGTAAACTCGAAGGCCAGGTTTCTGGGTCTATCCTGAACCGTCCATTCCGACATGCATTCGGCACCGCTCAGCAAAATCGATTCCAGCGGAATATGGATAGCAGGCCGAACGGCACCACCGTACCTTCCCTCAAGTCATGTCTCAAACGGATTTTGCGAGCCGTCGGGCACGAATGGCTTCGAGGGGGCGTTGTGGAAATGTCAGAGGATCAAAAGAATGGCGGCGACCTGAGCCGCCGCGCGTTGCTGGCCCTTGGCGCCGCCGCCACTGCGCTTGCACCGGTCGCATCCTTGGCCCAGGGACGTCCGTCCCTGCGTGACAACGAGCCCGGGCCCTACGATCTGGTCATCCGGGGCGGCCGGGTGATCGACCCGGAAACCGGCCTTGACGCGGTTCGGGATGTGGGCATCAAGGCCGGCCGGATTGCCGCCATATCCGAGACACCCCTGCAAGGGACGAAGGTTCTTTCGGCTGAGGGACAGGTGGTCGCTCCCGGCTTCATCGACCTCCATGCGCACGGCCAGCAGCTTCCCGCTGCCTGGGTGCAGGCTTTCGACGGCGTTACCACGGCGCTGGAACTCGAATCCGGTCTCCTCCCGATTTCCCGCTACTACGACATCACAGCGAAGGAAGGCCGGCCGATCAATTATGGCGCATCCGTCGCATGGACCTATGCCCGCATCGCCGAAAAAGAGCAGATGGAGCCGGATGGAACCATCCTGTGGTTCCAGGGCGCGTTCGCCAAAAACAACTGGCAGCACACGCTGGCAACGGGCGAGGAACTTGACCGCATCATTGCCCGTGTCGAAACCGGTCTGCAGGAGGGCGGCCTTGGTATCGGCATCAATGCGGGCTATGCGCCAGGCTATGGGCGCAAGGAATATCATCGGCTCGCTCAACTCGCCGCCCGTTACAGCGTGCCCACTTTCACGCATGTCCGCTACTACAGCGTGAAGGAGCCGCAAAGCGCGTTCGAGGCCTTCGAGGAACTGGCGGCCCTGTCGGCGGCGACCGGCGCGCATATGCATGTGTGCCACGTCAATTCCATGTCCGGCCGTGATATGGTCGATTGCGTGGCGCTTCTCAAAAGCGCCCAGGCACGCGGCCTGCCGATTACCGTCGAGGCCTACCCCTACGGCGCGGCTTCGACGACGATCGGATCGGAAGGCTTCCGCGGCCCCGATTGGCTGGCGCGCTGGGGAGCGGCCGATGCCTCGGTCATGGAACTGAACGGGGAGCCGCTCAGCATGGCCAAGATCGAGGAACTGCAGGCGTCCGCTCCCGGCAGCGTCGTCGTTTTCCATTTCCTCCAGCCTGACAAATCGGAAAACGATCAGGCATTGCTCGATCTTGCCGTGCTCTATCCAGGCGGGTCGATTGCGTCCGACGCAATGCCCTGGCAGACTGCGACCGGCGGTCTGGTCGAGGGCGATGTGTGGCCCTTGCCGGAAGGCGTTTTTGCACATCCGAGATCGACGGGGTGTTTCTCGCGCATCCTGTCCCGCTATGTCCGGGAACGGAAGGTGCTTTCCCTCCCCGAGGCTTTGGGAAAGATGAGCCTTGAGCCGGCCCGCGTGCTGCAGGCATCCGTACCCCAGATGCTGCGCAAGGGACGTGTGCAGGTCGGTGCCGATGCGGACATCGTTGTCTTCGATCCGGAAACGGTCCAGGACAACGCGACCTTCGTTCAGCCGCAACTCCTTTCGACCGGCTACCGGCATGTCGTGGTCAATGGCGTTCCGGTGATCGAGGAGGCGAAGCGCATCGGCGACGCGCGTCCGGGCCAAGCGATCCGGCGCCAGGTATGAGCCAGTCCGGGAAGCCAGCGACCGTTCCGGTGACCCTTGTCACCGGGTTCCTCGGGGCAGGCAAGACCACGCTCGTCAATACGATGCTGCGTAACGCCGACGGTCTGCGCCTCGCGGTGCTGGTCAATGATTTCGGCGCGGTAAACATCGACGCCGAATTGATCGCGGACTCCGCGGAGGAAATCATCTCGCTGAAAAACGGCTGCATCTGCTGCAGCCTGACAGGGGGGCTGCTGGCGGCTGTGAGCGGCATCTTGCGGCGCCCCGATCCGCCGGATGCCATCGTCATCGAAGGCTCCGGCCTGGCCGAGCCCTTCGAGGTTGCGCGGGCCCTTTCCGACCCTGAACTTCAGCGATATGCGCCGCTCGACGGGATTGTGACCGTGGTGGATCCGGTCGGTCTATCGGAGCTAGATGGAGAAGCCCTGTCCATCGCCGCACGGCAGATCGCCACGGCCGATCTCGTGCTGCTGAACAAGGTGGACCTGGCCGACGAGGCGACGTTGCGGGCGACGGAAGGCCGCCTGAAGGCTTTGGCGCCAGGCGTCAGGGTTATTCGCTGCCGCAATTCGGACGTGCCTCTTTCGGTGCTGCTCGGCCTCGCCGGCACCGGTGCGCAGAGCGGCTTCAGGTGCGACGACGCGTCTGGTTCGCCGGCGTCCGCGGAAACGGCCTTCGAAAGCCTTGTCGTCGAACGGCCTCTGCCGATCCGCGCACAGGACCTGCACGATCTGCTGTCGCGGCTACCCGACAGGGTCTATCGCGTCAAAGGCGTTCTCCATCTGGCGGAGCGGCCGGGTACGCAATGCTTCCTCCAGGCAACGGGAAGGCGGGCTGCGATCACGATCGGCGAAGCCTGGAGCGGCAGGACGCCCCGAAGCCAGATCGTCTTCGTTGCCGCAAAGGGGGCCCTCGACCGGTCAATGATCGAGAAGCGACTGGGATAGCGCATTCGTGGTGTGGTTCGACCTCGGTGAAGCCGGGTCTTTTTTGGAGATTGCAATATGAATCGTCGTGATTTGCTGATCACCACAGCTACCGGCGCCGCAGCTCTCGGCTTGCCGGCGATCCTGACGTCCCGAGCCTGGGCGGAGGGTGTCGCGATGACGGGCGAGGCGAGGCCCGGCCTTGCTTCGGTCGACGAATGGGCGCGGTCGTTCATGGAGAAGAACGGTATTCCGGGCGCGGCGCTTGCCATCGCGCATGAAGGCAAGGTGGTCTATGCCCGCGGTTGCGGCGTGGCCGACAAGGAAGCCGACACGCCGGTTCAGCCGGACAGCGTTTTCCGCATCGGCAGCATCTCCAAGGCCATCACCGGCATTGCCGTCATGCGTCTGGTGCAGAATGGCAAGCTTGGCCTCGATGACAAGGTGCTCGATTATTTCCCGGTGAAGCTGCTTCCCGCCAAGGGCAAGCCCTTCGACGAGCGCTGGAGGCAGATAACGATCGCGCAATGTCTCGATCACACCGGCGGCTGGGACCGCGACAAGTCCTTCGATCCCATGCTTGGCGGCGATATCCGTATTGCCGAAGGCCTTGGGGTTCCTTTGCCGATCAACCCCCAGCTGATCATGCTCTATCAACTCGGCCAGCCGCTCGACTTCGATCCGGGCGCCCGATACGCCTATTCGAATTTCGGCTATTCCATCCTCGGGAGGGTCATCGAGGCGGTTACCGGCCGCCCCTATGAGGATCACCTCAAGGAGGTCGTCTTCAATCCGCTGGGCCTCGATAGCATCCAGATCGGCGGAACGCTGCTCAACGAGCGCCTTCCCAATGAGGTCAGGTACTATGCGATCAACGATCAGAAGGCGACGGCTGTCGTCGGCCCGCAGGCAGGCAAGGCTGAGGTTCCCATCAATTATGGCGGCTGGCAGGAGAGGACGCTGGACTCTCACGGCGGGTTCGTGGGCACCGCCATCGACGTCGTCAAACTCGGCGCGGCATTCGACTATGTCGATGGCGTCACGCGCGGCGGCATCCTGAACGCGGAAACGACCCGCCTGATGCTGACCCCGCACGCGACCGTCAGCTCGGCGAAGGACGGCGCTCCCCTTCAGTCCTACGGTTATGGCTGGATGCTGGCGGGCGAAGGCGACAAGATCATCGCCCGCCACTCCGGCGTTCTGCCGGGCACCGGAGCAATGCTGATGCATTTTCCCAACGGCACGAACCTGGCTTTCCTGGCCAATATCGGCCAGGCGCCGGACGGCGCCTTTATTGGGCGCATGGTCGAAAAGCCGCTGACGCAGCTGGTGCAGGGCATCGAAAAGATACCGGATCCTCTGTGATGAGCAAAGGCGGCAATTATCTACCGGGTGCCGATAACATCCGTGAGATATAGATACTGCTTGGACATACGAAGATACAAAAGCGGACAGCAAGCCGAGACCGCAGAACGACTGCTTCGCGCCCAGACTATCGCGCCCGTTGGACAATGAAGGCATTGTTTCGGCGCATGGAGGGATGTGCGCGGTCGTACTGGACCGGATAATAGGCTTGGGCGCCGAGCCTCTCGGCGGCATGCCACGGCCAGCGCGGATTGTACAGCATCGCCCTGCCAAGCGCGACGAGGTCGGCCTTGCCATCTGCCAGGACGCTTTCAGCCTGTTCCGGCTCAGTAATAAGGCCAACTGCCATGGTCGTGATCCCGGCTTCTCGCCGGATCGCCTCGGCGAAGCCCGCCTGGTAGAGTGGGCCGACCGGTATCTGCTGTTCCGGCGAAACGCCGCCGGTCGAGACGCAGATGTAGTCACAGCCGAGCGCCTCCAATTGCCGTGAAAATTCGATCGTCTCCTCGACAGTCCAGCCGCCTTCGATCCAATCGGTGGCCGATACTCTCACACCGACCGCCTTTTTCTCGGGGAAAGCCTCGCGCACGGCGCGGAAGACTTCGAGTCCGAAGCGCATGCGATTTTCGAGCGAGCCGCCATAGGAGTCCGTGCGCTGGTTGAGCAGCGGCGTCAGAAAGGCATGTATCAGATAGCCATGCGCGGCGTGTATCTCGATGACGTCGAAGCCTGAGGCATCGGCGCGCCTGGCGGCCGCAGCAAACTGGCGCACGACCTCGCTCATCGTAGGATGGTCGATCGCCGTCGGTGTCTTGCGACCGGGATAGGCAATCGCCGACGGATTGAATATCTCCCAACCGCCCTCGGCATCTGGCAGCGATCTCTGTCCGAACCAGGATTGTGAGACCGAGCCCTTGCGCCCGGAATGGCCAAGCTGGATGCCCATCCTGGTCTGGCCATGCGCGCGGGCGAAGTCGATGATGCGGCGGTAGCCCTGGATATGCTCGTCCGACCAGATGCCAAGGCAGCCCGGGCTTATGCGCCCACGCGGATCGACCGCGGCCGCCTCGGTGATGAGCAGGCCGGCGCCCGAGACGGCCAACTGGCCGAGATGGGCGAGGTGCCAGTCATTGGCCAAGCCGTCTTCGGCCGAGTGCTGCCCCATCGGCGAGACGACGATGCGGTTGTCGAGCCGCACGCCACGCAGATCGAAGGGCGCAAAAAGCAGAGGAGACGACGTCACTGTCAGGCGACCGCGTTCACTGAGCGTCTTCGGCGACAGCGTATCGCGCCTCGAGCCGCTTGAACTCGGCCATGCCGACGAGGCGCTGGCGTTCCGCAAAGCTCGCCACGAGCCCGTCATTTTCGGTCAGGACGCCGTGATCGCGTAGATGCGCCAACGCGTCGTGCATGCCATGAATAGCGCCCTGAAGAGACGCATTTGCATAGAGCACCAGCCCCACGCCGAGCGCGCGGAAATCGTCCAGCCTCACGCTTGGCGTCTGGCCGCCGATCACCATGTTGACGAGTTGCGGCACAGGCAAGGTCTCGACCACCCGGCGGATATCTTCGATCCGGCGCGGCGCCTCCACGAAAGTCACATCGGCGCCCGCTTCGATGAAAAGCTGCGCGCGCGTCAGCGCCTCTTCCAACCCATGGGTGGCGTAGGCGTCGGTTCGCGCGATGATCAGGAAGTCGGCGGACTTGCGCGCCTCCGCGGCAGCCAGCACCTTCTGCGCCATCTCTGCCGCCGAGATCACCGCCTTGCCCTCAAAGTGGCCGCAGCGCTTGGGGAACACCTGGTCCTCGATTTGGATGGCGTTGGCTCCGGCGCGCTCAAAGCTGCGGACCGTATGCCAGACATTGATCGCGTTGCCGAAGCCAGTGTCGCCGTCGATGATCAGCGGCAACTCGGTGATGTTGCGAACCGTCGCGATCGTGTCGGTCATCTGCGTCGGGCTGATCAGCCCGACATCGGGAAGGCCAAGCAGGGCATTGGTTACGCCCGCCCCCGTAATGTAGAGCGCCTCATAGCCGAGATCTTCGGCGATGCGGGCGGCCAGCGCGTTCATTACGCCGGGAACGAGCAGCGCTCGACGCTCCTCAATCATCTGCCGCAACCGCTTGCCTGCCGGTATGGCCATGAGCCGCTCAATCCTCTGTCTGACGCGAAGACAATAGGCCTCGGCCCAAATCGCGTCAACTGTTGACAGTTTTCCAGCGGATATGCAGAGATATCGACATTGAGCCTGCGACCCGCCGAGAGGGAAACCGAGGCTGATAGGTTGGGTATGAAGTTCGATACGAATCTGAGCGGCGCCGATGTCGTCATCCCGGGCAGGGGAATTGTCGCGGCTGACGTTCTCGTCGAAAGCGGCCGCATTGCAGGGATCGTCGACCGCGGTACCGC
>JAEYTV010000432.1 GCA_023433855.1 Pseudomonadota bacterium
TCGAGGACCTGCGCCGGGCGGCTGACACGGTCATCGTCATCCCGAACCAGAACCTGTTTCGTATTGCCGACGCGAAGACGACGTTTGCCGAAGCCTTCATGACGGCCGATCGGGTGCTTTATTCGGGCGTTGGCTGCATCACCGACCTCATCGTCAAGGAAGGCCTCATCAATCTCGACTTCGCGGACGTCAAATCGGTGATGAAGGACATGGGTCGAGCCATGATGGGCACCGGAGAGGCCTCGGGCGACCATCGCGCCTTGACAGCCGCGGAAGCCGCGATCGCCAACCCGCTGCTCGACGAAATCTCGATGAAGGGTGCAAAGGGCGTGCTGATTTCCATCTCGGGAGGCTCGGACATGACGCTGTTCGAGGTGGACGAGGCGGCAAGCCGCATCCGTGACGAGGTGATGGATGATGCTGACATCGTGGTCGGGGCGATCTTCGATCGCAACCTCGACGGCAAATTCCGCGTCTCGGTTGTCGCGACCGGCCTCGATGGTGGCGACAGTGCTGTCGCGACCGGAAGCGCGGGAGCTGCGGCGAGTGCCCAGGGCCAAGGCGCTGCCCGGACGCTGCAATAGCAGCGTTACGGGCCCTCAACACGCCAGCCTCGCGTCATTGCAAAGCAGCGGAGGACCTCCGAATGATGCGGCATTATGGGGCAAGAGCCACAAACCGTCGAACCGCGGGTTCGGCGGTTGCTTGCTTCAGAGGCTTCGAGAAACCGTCCGACCGCCGCTGAACTGCCATCATGCGATGATGCTGCATTGAGGCATATTACGGAGGAAATGCGACTACATTCGGCGCCTACAATGCAGTTGCAGATATACGAAGACACAAAAGTCAGGACTCGGATAGAGCATAACCGACCACATTCATTCTGGGTTGAAAACCGAGCTTTTTATAAACCGGAAAGCCAAGCTGGCTCGCGTGCAAAAACGCGCGTTTAAGAGCGGAGTTGGCATGCGCATCAGCAAGAGCCCTGTAATTCGTGGTATAGCTATAGCCCCGCCCGCGGAACTGCTCTCTGGTGCAAACGAGGCCAACATAAAGGGCATCGCCGTTTTCTATCACCGTTGAAACCGAGACCGGTTCCTCGTCCAGATAAGTAACATACGCAAAGGCATCTTGCCGCCAGAATGCCTTGTCGACGAACTCTTCTCTGCAGATAGAAAAGTCCGTACTGAATACTTCGGCTATGACGGTCGCAAAATCATGCGCGCCCTGCCTGTCCAGCACACGGACAACGTCTATTCCTGTGGTGGATACGCCGGCAGCGGGCTGCAGTTCGCTGAGTTCCATGCCGACCAGCGGAAGCTTCCTCACGAAGCCGCACTGAACCATGGTCGTCTCGAAATCGAAACCACTTATCGCTTCAGGGCATAGATACAGCAGGCCCGCATGCACTTTTGCCCGCATGTAGCTTCTTGCCCGTTCCAAATATGACATCAGCTTTTCATGATCTCGGACTGGTTCATCCAACATCAGCCCGTTCCATAGCGTAAAGCTGCTGTCGGCCCAGAACTTGGCCAACCCGTCGTCTCGCGTTGTGTCCGCATTGGCGCATGTTGAAGCATAGATGCTCATCGCGGACGCCCACTGGTTCATGCCATCCCGAACCTGATCTGTGTTCGCCATCTGATCTGTGTTTGCTGTAGTCATGTTTGTTCCTGACAGCCCGTTGCGGCTTGATCCTTGGAAGAAGTGACGTGAGACCTCCCGTGTTCAGGAGAGTCTCGGGTTTTGATAAAGTTCGCACCGGTGCGGTGATGCCTACACGCAGCTTCGCCTTGACCCGTCGCTTGGGAACCTTACGGAGCTGACGGTCAGCCGGCGTTCTCCTCCCAAGCTGGCGAAGACGCTTCATCTCCGACAGCATCAGGCCCGCATACGGCTTGCGCAACTTGTAGAACGTTGCATCTGAAATTCGAGCCTTGCGGCAAACCTCGCCAATGGCGTCACATCCTCCGCGTGCTTCAACACAAATGCTATCTGCGCTTCCCAAAACGTCGAGGCCTTGATCGAATTCTCCTCTTCCCCTCAGTGATCACGAGCGGAAAATGCCAGCTCCTGATGGCGTGGCTTAACCGGGGCATGTCGCGATCTTGTGGCAACTGCTCCATATTTCGAAATGATGTGAAGAAGGCGAGGAGACGGGTTCGCGTTGCCCATGTTGGGAGGAGCGATGGCCGATGCCGAACCTGTTACACTTGTTGATCGTCCCGATGGCGCACCCGTGGCGGTGGTTAAGGGTGTGTTTATACTTTCGTGAAAATGAGAGGAACTTGCCGGCGAGGAGTCCCGAGGGCGTAGCGGGGAGGCTCGGTCGTCGTGCAGTGAGTGATGTGAGTTCGCCTGCCTCGTCGGTCGCAGGCTCAGTATGGAGTAAACGCATGACCATGAACGTGAAGCCTTTCGCCCTCGCGATGATTGCCGCATTCGCCACCACCCCTGTTGTTGCAACTGGCGCGCTGGCGGCGGACCTGACGAGCTATTCCGAGCCGCCCTCCTACGAAGAGCCGGCTGCGACGAACTCGGGCTGGGGCGGTGCCTATGTCGGGGCCGATCTTGGGATGTCATCGCGAAAGCTCAGCCCGTTCGACGGCGACAAGGGCCTGGTGGTCGGCGCTCATGCTGGCTACAACGTGGATCTTGATTCCGGCGTCGTCGGCGGGGAGATTGAAGCCTCGCATCTCGGCAACGTGAAGACCCGTGTGCCGGGCGGAAATATTCGCGAACAGGGCAGGGTAGCCGCCAAGGCGAAGGCCGGCATCGGCGTCAACCAGAACCAGACCCTGGTATATGGTACAGCCGGCGTGGCTCTCACCAGCTTCGACGACCGCGGTGGAACCGACGGTCCCGATGGCTGGAAGCCGGGCTGGCTCGTGGGAGCGGGCGTCGAGCACAAGCTTTCCGACAACGTTTCGGCGCGCTTTGAGTACAATTACGCGCGCACGAACGATGTACGCAGCACAACTGCTGGAGCGACGTCAAGGACCGACATCCGCGACCATGTTCTCAAGGCCGGGGTGAACTACCACTTCTGATTAGAACATCCGGAGCAGGCTCTACCTCAAACCTGTCCTGTCGATCGATTTGCAACACCGCGTATCGCAGCATACGCGGTGTTGTTTCGTTCATGCCACCCGCTTCATCCAGCGTGTGATCTCGTGGCGGTGACCTGTGGCTCGATCTGTGCTATCTTGCCACCGCTGCACGTCGCCGGGAGAGTTCCGTTGAGAGGAAGACGTAGTCCCGCACCATTGTCATATGCGATCCTTGTGGTCGGCGGGCTGCTTGCGGGGAGCGCCGCAGTCGTGTCGGTCTCGCCGCCAGGCGTCGCGAATGCCGCCGAGCCCGTTGTTGTTGCGGTGGCCGATTTCGGGTTCCAGGACACCTCTGGAGAAGTCAGGGACCAAACGGCTGAACATGCAGGCCGCCTGAAGGCGCTGACGGCCGCCGTCAGGCAAGGTCTCTCCAGCCGCGCAGGGCTGACCCTCGTTTCCATGGACTGCGGCAAAGGCGAGTGCTCGGCCCAGACGGAGGGTGTGGACCTGCTCTCGGTCCTCGCGAAGACGGCCGGCGCACGCTATCTCCTGCTGGGCGAGGTCCGCAAGATGAGTACACTGGTCGGTGGCGTGAAGTTCGCCGTCCTGGACCTTGCCAGCAACAGGCCGGTCTGCGACCGGTTCCTCAGCTACCGTGGTGACACCGACGAGGCCTGGCGCCGCGCTGCAGTTTTTGCGGCACAGGTTATCGACAGGAACTGTCTTCCCTGAAGCCCGTGGATCACTACTGCCCGTCGTCTCGCCACGGCCATGGAGACCGCGTGGCATATCACGTGTGCACCGGCGTCTGGAACTTCGAGCGCCGACAACCAGTTGGTGCCCACGTCCGGAAGGTCAAACCAATGCAGGCACTCAACCTGATCACGCTGCTGCTGACCATCATCATCGGCGGACTGAACTGGTTGCTGGTCGGCATCGCCGGGTTCGATCCCGTCGATACCATCTTTGGCGGCCAGGGCAGGGCACTGGGGACGATCGTCTGAGTTCTCGTCGTCCTTTCGGCGTTGAGGCAGTTGATGCCCTTTGCCAAGGCGATGTCGTTAGGAGAGGCTGCGGCGGAAGCGACCATGATGCGTCCATCACCGCCGTCGCACGAATGACTGCCGAAGGCGGCAGCCAGTATCGGCCGCTGTGGCGGTTGGGAGAGGATGCAGATGCGCTTCGTACCGACATTGGTCCACGCGATTGCCGACTACGTGGTCGGCGTTGGGATGGTTGTCCTCGCCTGGTTCGGCGGTGCTTCGGGGGCAGGGTTCTACGCCTTCCTGATCCTCGGTGTGATTGCCGTCTGTTATTCGCTGGTCACGGATTACGAACTCGGCTGGAGACCCTATCTGAGCATGCCCGGACATCTCGCCGTCGATGCCGGCTTTGCGGTGATCATGCTGCTGCTGCCGCTCCTGGTCACGCTTCCGACCCTGCTTGCCTTTGCGAGTGTGGCGATCGGTTTGATGGCTGCGATACTGGTGGCGACGACCAGGATGACCTGAACGGCGCTGGGCCTGAACCACAAGGCGCCGCGCCGGGGAAGGTTGTCTGGGCGGCTGTTGCGTCGTAACTTGCCGATATGTTCTTTCGTTCGCACATCAAGGTGGCATGATGGTCTGGGCCGTTGCCGCCTCTACCGCAGTTCTGGTTCTGGTATTTGCCCTAAACCGACGTCTTTCCTATCTCCTTTTCGGCATCGTCCTTATCACCGGCGTCACCCTGTGGGTCGTCACCGAGAGGGACAGGCGGCAAAGCACCGCGCAACGAGAAGCCCTGTTTGCAAGGGCGACCTCCGATGCGGGTGCCTGTCCGGATCCCGACCTGCCGCTGCTGGTGGAATTCAGGAATGGCGGCGAGCGTATGGTCGAGCAGATTTCCTTCGAGCTCACCGCTCGCAAGAAAGGACAGTCTTCAGTCGCCTACCGCGCCTTTCTGCGTGACGACAAGATCGTCGGACCGGGCGAGACATCGGTGACCTGCTACGGTCTTCTGCCGCACGGGTTCACCAATCCCCGGCCGGTATCCGTCAACCTCGAAGATTATGACTGGACGGTGGATATTTCGCTGGTGAGCTTCGGGCACTGAAGGCGGATCATAAACCAGTGGCGATCGCCTTGATCCAGTCCTGAGAGCAACGCTACGCTTCAAAGCAGCGTTTCGCGGATCCTTTCGATTGCCTGTTCCTGGGAAGCTCCGTAGGGCAGCAGACCCTTCAATCGCCCGTCGGCGCCGATGAGCAGAAGCGACATCGTGTGGCTCATGTGATAGTCGCCGTCCGTGCTCGGCAGCTTTGCTGCAAGCACCATCCAGCCGTCGATGTCCTTTTTCATCTCCTCGGGCGATCCTGTGATCCCCCGAATGCGGTCACATAGGCATGCATGATGT
>JAEYTV010000448.1 GCA_023433855.1 Pseudomonadota bacterium
CCGCCGCACAGATGCCCGACACGGCGTAGACGAAAAAGAGAAGGAAGCGCGCCCGTACTCCGGCAAGCGTTGCGGCGCGGCGGTTAATACCCGTCGCCTCGATCAGAAAGCCGAGAGCAGAGCGACGTACGAGAACACCAACGAGCACGGCCGCCGCGATCCATATGAGGATGGGGACCGGGACCCCTGCCAGCGAGCCGGACCCCAAGGCGGCAAAGCCATCGTCGTTGAAGGTGAGAATCACGCCTTCTGTAATCAGCTGTGCGATCCCTCGGCCTGCCACCATGAGGATCAGTGTCGCGATGATCGGCTGGATGTCGAGGAGGGCGACCAGCACACCGTTCCAGAGCCCGCAGGCGAGACCGACGCCCAGGGAAACCAGAATGACAACGGGCAGGGGGTAGCCGTTGCTGATCAGGGTGGCACTGACCGCGCCGCAGATGGCGATCACGGCTCCAATGGACAGGTCGATCCCGCGCGTGGCGATCACCAGTGTCATGCCTATCGTCAGCAAGGCCACCGGCGCCGCCCTGACAAGGATATCGATAAGGCTTCCGTAGAGGCGGCCGTTCTGGATAGAGATCGTCAGAAAGCCAGGGGCGATTGTGGTGATCAGGCCAAGGATGATGGCAAGGGCGAGCAATTGGGGTGTGAGGCGTCTAATTCTGCGAGCGAGGCTGTTCATCATGCGACCTTTGCGGGGGCGGAGGACGCGATTGCCTGCATGATATTGTCAGCCGTGACCTGATGTCCGGTCAACTCCGCAACGTGCCGGCGGTCGGAAAGCACGATGACCCGGTGAGCGACGGCGGTCACTTCCTCGAGTTCGGACGAAATGACCACGAGAGACACGCCCTCCCCACACAGCCGTTCGATCATCTTCAGGATTTCGGCATGCGCACCGATATCGATACCGCGCGTCGGTTCATCGAGAATGAGAAGGCGTGGTTTGGTTGCCAGCCACCTGGCGAGGATCGCCTTCTGCTGGTTGCCTCCCGAAAGGAACTTGATCGGTCGCTCGGCGTCGGCCGGGCGGATGTCCAGGGAGGTTATGAACTCTGCTGCCAGCGCGGCCTTCTCGCGAGAGGAGACAGGCTTCGCCCAACCCTGGCGTGCCTGCACGGCCAGGGCGATGTTATCGGCAACCGAGAAATCGCCGATGATCCCGTCGCTCTTGCGTTCTTCGGGGCAGAACCCGAAACCGTTACTGATCGCCGCCTCCGGTGAAGAGAGCGTCACCTCCTTTTTGTCGATAAAGGCCTTCCCGGTGTCGGCGCGATCGATGCCGAACAGCAGGAATGCCGTCTCGGTGCGACCGGAGCCAAGAAGTCCCGCGATGCCAACCACTTCGCCGGGACGGATCTCCAGATCGAAGGGGGCAACGCTGCCGCGCTTGCCATAGCCGACAAAGCGCACGGGGGCCTCGTCTGCGGCAGCAATGGTCTCCTCGTCGGCCTGATGGTCCCGGGTGATATGCTGAAGTTCCCGCCCGAGCATCATCGAGATGAGTTCCAACTGAGGCAGTTCCGAAAGTTGCCGTGTGCCGACCAGGCGCCCGTTGCGCAAGACCGTGACCTGGTCCGCTATAGCGTATACCTGGTTCAGGAAATGGGTGATGATGATGATGCCGAGACCTTCATCCCGAAGCCGGCGCAACACCGAGAACAACATTTCGACTTCGTGCGCGTCCAAACTTGCGGTCGGCTCGTCCAGCACCAGGACTTTGCCCGACAGGTCGACAGCGCGGGCGATAGACACGATCTGGCGCACTGCGACGGAATAGGACGAAAGGAGGGCGTCGACGTCGATGTCCAGCCCATAGCGAGCCAGCAGAGTTTTGGCGCGTCGACGCATCTCGCGCCGATCAACGAAGCCGTACCGTCGGGGCTGGCGGCCCAGAAAGAGGTTCTCGGCGACCGTCAGGTTCTCGAGAAGGTTCACCTCCTGATAAACGGTGCCAATGCCGAGCGCCTGAGCCTCCGCGACGCTGGAGGGCGTGACCTCGGCGCCGTCCAGCAGGATCGTGCCGTCGTCGCGACTGTACACCCCCGTCAGGATCTTGATCAGCGTTGATTTCCCGGCGCCGTTCTCGCCGAGCAAGGCATGAATTTCGCCTCGCTGCAATGTGAAGTCCACGTTGTCCAGGGCCTTGACGCCCAGGAAGGCCTTTCCAATGCCACGGGCTTGCAGAAGTGTATGTGAAACCGACATGCCTCATCCCGCGTCTGTCGAAGGACCGGAGCGGCGAGCACGCTCCGCTCCGGCTTGTAGCTGGTGCCGGCCCGTCCCATGGGCAGGCCGGCGACGCGTGATGTCAGTAGCCGAGGCCTTTTTTGGCTTCATAGACCTTCATCGGGTCATCGTTGGCCGTATAAAGCTTCGAATCGGTCTGGATCCACTTGGGCGGCTCCTTCTTGTCCTTCAGGTAGGCCTCGAGCGCATCGAAGGCAGGACCTGCCATGTTGGGCGTCAGTTCGACCGTCGCATTGGCCTCACCCTTGGCCATGGCCTGGAAGATATCGGGGACGGCGTCGATCGAGACGATCTTGATCTCGGTGCCCGGCTTCAGGCCGGCTTCCTTGATCGCCTGGATGGCGCCGACCGCCATGTCGTCGTTATGGGCATAGACAGCGCAGATGTCCTTGCCGCCGCCTTCGGCCTTGATGAAGCTTTCCATGACTTCCTTGCCCTTGGTGCGGGTGAAGTCACCGGTCTGCGAGCGAACGATCTTGATGTTGGGGCTGCCGGCGATGGCCTGCTCAAAACCCTTCTTGCGGTTGATCGCAGGGGAGGAGCCGGTGGTGCCCTGGAGTTCCACGACCTTGCAATCCTTGTCGCCTACGTCCTTCACGAGCCAGTCACCGGCAACCTTGCCTTCGAAGACCTGATCGGAGGTGACTGCTGTGAGGTAGAGGTCCTTGGGTGATTCGATCTCGCGGTCCAGCAGGATCACCGGGATCTCTTCTTCCTTCGCTTCCTTGAGAACATCATCCCAGCCCGTGGCGACGACCGGCGCGATGAAGATCGCGTCGACACCCTGGGCGATGAAACCACGGATCGCCTTGATCTGGTTCTCCTGCTTCTGCTGAGCGTCGGCGAACTTGAGGTTCACTCCGCGTTTTTCGGCTTCCTGCTTGGTGACGGTGGTTTCCGCGGCGCGCCAGCCCGACTCGGAGCCGATCTGCGAAAAACCGACTGTAAGTGACTGGGCGGATACGCCCGAAGCTAGAGCTACGCCGAGCGCGACGGTAAGTGTCGCTAGTGCCTTCTTCATCTTCAATCCTCCCAGAGATGATCAGCAAACTGACACATGCAGGATGTGCATATAATATTACTTTTTCAAGCGAATTTTTGAGGCAGCTCGGCCGCGATCCACCTTCGGCACCGTCTTGTTTGTCGCTAACGCCCTGAAAACATGTTTGGAAGCTGGGCGCGCTGTTCTCGGCCATGCTTCGTGGGGGCTGCTGGGCGTTCTTGACAAGATCTGCTTCCATCCAATAGTCGTATTTAAGGGCTTGCGGGCGGGCGGAGTGTCTTAACAGACGCGTTCCGCGTCAGCTCATCGTTAAACACAGATAAATGCATTGGATATCGAGATCGATGTTGCGCATTCTTCAAGTCAAAGATGGCGACGGACGGCTTCAGGTCGTGGCGTGGGATGGCGAAGGTGAGGCGCGGGCTGTACGTGGTGCGTCTTCTTCCTACGAACTGGCTCAGCAAGCTATTGGCGCCGGGCAAAGCCTTGCACAGCAGATCGAAGCGGCGGGCCTCGGCGACGTGGTCGACCTTCACAAGGCCGCGGCGGAAGGCCGTCTTGCGCTGCCCATTTCCCACCCCGATCCGGCTCACTTCGTCGTGGCGGGAACCGGGCTTACCCACCTCGGCTCTGCCGACGGCCGCGACAAGATGCACAAGGCAGCTCAGTCGGCAGAAAAGCCGACCGATTCCATGCGGATGTTCCTAATGGGCGTGGAGGGCGGCAAGCCGGCCGCCGGCCAGGTGGGCGCGCAGCCTGAATGGTTCTACAAGGGAAACGGGACGCAATTGCGGGCGACCGGCGAGGACCTGGTGTCTCCGGCCTTCGCGCTCGACGGGGGCGAGGAGCCGGAACTGGCCGGCATCTACCTGATCGGGCCCGATGGTGTGCCGTACCGCGTGGGCTTCTGTCTCGCCAATGAATTCTCCGACCATGTGACGGAGAAGGGCAACTATCTATGGCTCGCGCACTCCAAGCTCCGCCAGGCTTCGCTCGGACCGGAGCTGATTATTGGGGATCTCCCCGGGCATGTGGAAGGCACGTCGCGCATCCGCCGAGGCGACGATGTGATCTTCGAAAAGCCATTCCTTTCGGGAGAGGCGAACATGTCGCATACCATCGCCAATCTGGAACATCATAACTTCAAGTACGAGCTTTTCCGCCGCCCGGGCGATCTCCACGTGCACTTCTTCGGTACCGCGACCCTTTCGTTTTCCGAGGGCTTGCAGACCAAACCGGGGGATGTCTTCGAGATCTCCGCCGAACCCTTCAAGTTGCCGCTCACCAACCGGCTGGCAGTCGCGGCCGATGACGCCGTCACCATCAAGAAGCTCTGAGGGGAATATGGCTCCCATTCGCCTCGCTATTGTCGGCCTCGGGAAAATCGCCAGAGACCAGCATCTCGGCGCTGTCGCCGCGACGGACGGCATAGAACTTGTAGCGGTCGCAAGCCGCAACGCGCAGCTTGAGGGCGTCGCCAGCTTTCAAGAGATCGGCGATCTGTTGGCCGCGGAGCCGGATCTTGATGCCGTTTCGCTCTGTACGCCCCCGCAGGGACGTTTCAGGCAGGCAAAGGCAGCGCTTGACGCTGGCAAGCACGTCATGCTGGAGAAGCCGCCGGGGGCGAGCCTGTCGGAAGTCCATGCACTGGAAGCACTTGCGCGCAAGAAGGGTCTGACGCTCTTCGCCACCTGGCATTCGCGTGCCGCCGCCGCCGTCGAGCCGGCACGCGCGCTGCTCGCTCGCAGAACCATCCGCAGCGTTTCGGTCGAGTGGAAGGAAGACGTTCGCCATTGGCATCCCGGCCAGGCCTGGATATGGGAGCCCGGCGGACTGGGCGTCTTCGACCCTGGCATCAACGCCTTGTCGATCGTCACGCGCATCATGCCCGAGCAATTCCATCTAACGCGTTCCGATCTCACTTTCCCCGCCAACAAGGCGGCGCCGATCGCCGCAAACCTCGCCTTCGAGACAGATAGCGGCATTCCCATCTCAGCCGAATTCGATTGGCGGCAGACTGGCCCGCAGACCTGGGATATCCGAGTAGAGACCAATGAAGGCCCCGTCGTTCTCACCCACGGTGGGAGCCGGCTTTCGGTTGACGGAAAGGACCAGGTGGTCGAAGAGGATCGTGAGTATCGCACGCTCTATCGCCAATTCGTGAAGCTGGTCGAAGACCGCGACAGCGATGTGGACTTCTCGCCGCTCATGCATGTCGCGGATGCCTTCATGCTTGGCCGGCGCATTCAAACCGACGCATTCGAGGACTGACGATGAGCAATTCAGACAATGCTCCTTCCACGGAGATCGCCGAAACGGACCAGCGCAGGCAGGAAGTGCGTAAACTCCGCTCCCGCGCCTGGTTCGATAACCCCGACAACGTTGACATGACGGCGCTCTATCTCGAGCGGTACATGAATTTCGGCCTGAGCCAGGCCGAACTGCAGTCCGACCGCCCGATCATCGGCATCGCGCAGACCGGCTCTGACCTCTCCCCTTGCAATCGCCATCATCTCGAACTGGCGAAGCGTCTGAGGGAAGGCATTCGTGAAGCGGGCGGGATCGCCATCGAATTCCCGGTCCATCCGATCCAGGAGACGGGTAAACGGCCGACAGCAGGTCTCGACCGCAATCTTGCCTACCTCGGCCTCGTCGAAGTGCTGTATGGCTATCCGCTGGACGGTGTCGTGCTGACGATCGGCTGTGACAAGACGACGCCGGCCTGTCTGATGGCCGCGGCGACGGTCAACATCCCGTCGATTGCCCTGTCGGTTGGCCCGATGCTGAACGGCTGGTTCCGCGGCGAGCGGACGGGTTCCGGCACCATTGTCTGGAAGGCTCGCGAACTGCTGGCAAAGGGTGAGATCGATTATGCCGGCTTCGTAAAGCTGGTCGCCTCCTCAGCCCCGTCGACGGGTTACTGCAATACGATGGGTACCGCGACGACGATGAACTCGCTTGCGGAAGCGCTCGGCATGCAGCTTCCCGGTTCGGCAGCAATTCCGGCGCCTTATCGTGACCGGCAGGAGGTTGCCTATCTCACCGGTCTACGGATCGTGGAGATGGTCAAGGAGGACTTGAAGCCCTCCGATATCCTGACGAAGGAGGCCTTCATCAACGCCATCCGCGTCAATTCGGCCATCGGCGGTTCGACGAACGCGCCGATCCACCTGAATGCGCTCGCGCGCCACATCGGCGTGGACCTGACTGTGGACGATTGGCAGACCTACGGCGAGGATGTGCCGCTGCTCGTCAATCTTCAGCCCGCCGGTGAGTATCTCGGCGAGGACTACTATCACGCCGGCGGTGTTCCGGCGGTGGTAAACCAGCTCATGGAGCAGGGCCTCATCCACGAGGGCGCCATGACGGTGAACGGCAAGACCATCGGCGAGAACTGCCGCGGCGCCATCATCGAGGACGAGAAGGTGATCCGCCGCTACGAGGAGCCGTTGAAATCGGCTGCCGGCTTCCGCGTCCTGCGCGGCAACCTCTTCTCGTCGGCAATCATGAAGACCAGCGTCATCTCGCCGGAATTCCGCGAGCGTTACCTGTCGAACCCGAACGATCCGGAAGCCTTCGAAGGCAAGGCGGTGGTGTTCGACGGGCCGGAAGATTATCATCACCGCATCGATGATCCGTCACTGGAGATCGATGAGCATACCGTCCTGTTCATGCGCGGTGCCGGTCCGATCGGTTATCCGGGTGCCGCCGAAGTCGTCAACATGCGTGCGCCCGACTACCTTCTGAAGAAGGGCATCACGTCGCTCGCATGTATCGGCGATGGGAGGCAATCAGGCACGTCGGGCAGCCCGTCCATCCTGAATGCGTCTCCGGAAGCCGCTGCAGGCGGCGGGCTCGCACTTCTACGGACAGGCGACCGTGTACGCATCGATCTCGGCAAGGGAGAGGCCAACATCCTCATCTCTGACGAAGAGTTAACTGAACGCCGCAAGGCTTTGGAATCAAATGGCGGCTACCAGTACCCGAAGCACCAGACGCCCTGGCAGGAAATCCAGCGTGGCATTGTCGGCCAGATGGAAACGGGCGCCGTTCTGGAGCCAGCGGTGAAGTACCAGCGCATCGCCCAGACGGCTGGTTTGCCGCGCGACAACCACTGATCGGCAACGATCCCCAAGGGCGGCGGGAGGCCGCCCTCACCCTGAAACGAGGCGGTTCGAGAGTAGCCGGCCTCAGGAGGAAGACTTATGACAATCCTTAAATATCTGAGCACCGCGGCGATGGTGGCGGGTCTCGCCTTCGCTGCGCCCGCAGCAGCGCAGGACAAGGGCCTGGTTGGCGTTGCGATGCCGACGAAGTCCTCGGCACGCTGGATTGCCGACGGCGACAACATGGTCAAGGTTCTCAAGGAGCGCGGCTATGACGTCGATCTGCAGTATGCGGAAGACGACATCCCGAACCAGCTTTCCCAGATCGAAAACATGGTGACCAAGGGCGCGAAGGTCCTCGTGATCGCTTCGATCGACGGCACCACGCTTTCCGACGTGCTGCAGCAGGCCGCAGACCAGCAGATCAAGGTCATCGCATACGACCGTCTGATCCGCGACACGCCTAACGTCGACTATTACGCCACGTTCGACAACTTCCAGGTCGGTGTGCAGCAGGCAACTTCGCTCGTGAAGGGCCTGAAGGCGGACACCGAGCCGGGCCCGTTCTACATCGAGCTATTCGGCGGCTCGCCGGACGACAACAACGCGTTCTTCTTCTATAATGGCGCGATGAGCGTGCTGCAGCCGTTGATCGACAAGGGCACTCTGGTGGTCGGCAGCGGCCAGACGGGTATGGACAAGGTCGCGACCCTTCGCTGGGACCCTGCGACGGCACAGGCGCGCATGGACGCGATCCTTTCCTCCACCTATTCCGACAAGAAGCTGAGCGGCGTGCTGTCCCCCTATGACGGCATTTCGATCGGGATCCTCTCTTCGTTGAAGGGCGTCGGTTATGGCAGCGGTGACATGCCGATGCCGGTCGTCACCGGCCAGGATGCAGAAATCCCCTCGGTCAAGTCGATCATCGCCGGCGAACAGTATTCCACGATCTTCAAGGATACGCGCGAACTGGCCAAGGTCACCGTCGACATGGTCGATGCGGCGATGAGCGGCAAGGAGCCACAGGTGAATGACACCAAGACCTACGACAACGGTCAGAAGGTCGTTCCCTCCTACCTCCTGAAGCCGGTGATCGTTGACGAGACGAACTGGAAGGAAGCCCTCGTCGATAGCGGTTACTACAAGGAATCGCAGATCAAGTAATGTCCAACCGCGCGGCAGTTCCTGCTGCCGCGCGGCACTTTTTATTACGGAGTGACCATGCTTGA